>DATACE010000228.1:0-13560 GCA_036259215.1 Burkholderiales bacterium
CTGGGAGCTTGCGAAGGTGGTCGAGACGGAGTTCACGCCGCAGGGTCCGCGCACCGCGCGCTTCGGCGAGCGCGAATGGCGATCCGCGGTCAGCCCCGACATGCTCGACGCGCTCATCGTGCGGCCGGAGCGCATGTCGGCGTTCGCGCTGCACAAGTACACCCAGCACCTGGCCGGCAACCGCCAGAAGACCGAGCGCTACGAGATCGCGCTGTGGAAGAAGGTGGTCTACCCGCTCGCCACCCTCGTCATGATGGCGCTCGCGCTGCCCTTCGCCTATATGCAGGCGCGCGCCGGTGCGGTCGGCTTCAAGGTCTTCCTGGGCATCATGCTCGGCATCTTCTTCCACATGCTGAACAGCCTGTTCTCGCACATCGGCCTGCTGCAGAACTGGCCGCCCTTCTCCGCCGCCGTGCTTCCCAGCGCCGCCTTCCTGGCCGCCGCCATGCTCATGATGTGGTGGGTCGAGAGAAGATAAATGGTGACTGTCACCATTTAGGTGGAGACGAGGCGGGTGCCGGCGAGGCGGTCGTGGAGGAACTGCCGGTCGCGATCGAAGAGTGCCCAGAAAATTGAAATCAGCGTAGGCACGAGGAGCGCGGCGAGGAGGAAGGCTGCGCTGGGCGCCACCGCGGCGGAGAACGGCGGCCAGTTCTGCAGCAGCCCCACATGCGAGATGAGGCTGTTCAGCATGTGGAAGAAGATGCCGAGCATGATGCCGAGGAACACCTTGAGGCCGACGGCGCCGGCGCGGCCGGACATGTAGGCGAAGGGAAGCGCAAGCGCCATCATGACGAGCGCCGCGAGCGGGTACAGGATCTTCTTCCACAGCGCGATCTCGTAGCGCTCGGTCTTCTGCCGGTTGCCGGCCAGGTGCTGGGTGTACTTGTGCAGGGCGAACGCCGACATGCGCTCGGGCCGCACGATGAGCGCGTCCAGCATGTCCGGGCTGACCGCCGAGCGCCATTCGCGCTCGGCGAGCCGCAGAGTGCGCGGGCCCTGCGGCGTGAACTCGGTCTCGACCACCTTGGCGAGCCGCCAGACGCCGCTGCCCTGGTAATCGCCGCGCTCGGCGGCGGTCATCTTGCGCAGCCGGTAGTCGCCGTCGAACTGGAAGATGCGCACGTCCTGCAGCACGTTGGCCTGCCTTGCCTCGCGCACGTTGATGAACGAGCCCTCATCCTTGAACCACAGGCCCGACTGGAGATCCTGGCCTATGAGCGCGCTCATGGCGCGCATCTTGACCTTCTGCGCCAGCTCCTCGGCGGCCGGCGCCACCCACTCGCCCACCAGGAAGGTCGCCACCACGAACGCCACGCCGATCTTGCCCAGGACCAGCGCCGCGCGGCGCGGCGAGAGGCCCGAGGCGCGCATCACGGTGAACTCGGAATTGCCCGCAAGGTGCGCGAGCACGTACAGCGTGCCGATCAGCACCGCGATGGGAAACAGCTCGTAGGCGTTGGTGGGCGCCGACAGCGCCACGAACACGAACACCTGGCGCAGCTCGTACTCGCCGCGGCCGAGGTCGGCGAGCTCGCGGATCAGGTCGAAGAACGCGAACAGGCCGAGGAACGCGGCCAGCACGAACAGCACATTGGCGTAGATCTGACGGGCGAAGTAGCGCTCCAGCGTGCGCAGCCGCGGCACCGCCACTAACGACCCAGCCGCAGGCGGATGAGCTGCATGCGCTGCGCGAACATGAAAAGCAGCAGCAGGATCATCCCGGCGTGCACCAGCCACAGTCCCACGCCGAAATCCAGGCGCCCCTGCGCCACCTTCGCCTGGCTCACGCTGAGCAGGTTGGAATAGACGATGTAGGTCAACAGGGCGAACAGCAGGTTGAGCGAGCGTCCGGCGCGCGGGTTCACGAAGCTCATGGGTATGGCGAGCAGCGCGAGCACCGCGGCCGACACCGGCACGCCGATGCGCCACAGCAGCTCGCCCAGGTTGGCATGGGTCGGATCCTGGATAAGCGACCAGGTGGCGCGGCTCTTGTGCGTTAACTGCGGCTCGGCGCCCTCGCGCGTCTCGATGCGCGCGGCGTAGCGGTCGAACTCCATCACGCGGTACTCCTGGTCGCCCGGCATGCCCTCGTAGCGCCGGCCGTCCTCGAGCACGATGAAGCGATCGCCGTTGGGCGCGGTCTCGGTGTGGCCCGTGCGGCTCATGCTGACGCCGCTTTTTTTCTGATGCACCGAGCTCACGAACACGTTCTGCACCGCCGAGGCGTCGCCCGAGATCGACTCGACGAAGAACACCCGGTCGCGGCTCGAGGTCTCGCCGAACACCCCCGGGCTGACTCGGCTCACGTCGTCGCGCGACTCGATCTTGGTGCGGTACTGCTCGCTCATCTGCGCCGCCCACGGCGAGATGAACAGCGACAGCGCCGTGATCACCGCGATCTGCGGCAGCGCAAACAGCATCACCGGCTTCATCCACGCGGCGAGCGACAGGCCGGAGCCGAACCAGATCACCATCTCGGAGTCGCGCCAGCCGCGCGTAAGGGTGAGCAGCACCGAGATGAACATGGTGAGCGACAGCAGCACCGGCAGCGCGCCGAGCGAGAAAAAGCCGAGGAACGCCACCACCGCGTCGGACGGGATCTTGCCGCCGGCCGCCTGGCCCAGCAGGCGGATGAGCCGCGTGGTAAGCGCGATGGCGAACAGCGTCATGAACACTGCGCCCGCGAGCCCGGCGAATTCCCTGAGGAGCGCCCGGTGAAATATCAATTGAAAAAACCGCGTCGTGTCATGCGATACTTTCGCGATGCAATTTAGCATAAAGGCCCTGTCGCCCGAGGCGGCGAAAGCGGGCTGCGTGGTGCTGGGCGTGCATGCCGCGAACGAGCTCACGCCCGCCGCCCGGCGCGTCGACCAGGCCGCCAAGGGCGCACTGAAGAAGGCGCTCGGCGACCTCGCCGGGCGCACCGGATCCACCCTGCTGCTGCGCGGCCTCCCCGGCGTTGCGGCCGAACGCGTGCTGCTGGTCGGGCTGGGGGAAAAGAAGGACTATGCCGAGGCCGCCTACCGGGACGCGGTGCGCGCCGCCGGGCTCGCGCTGCGCGAGACCGGCGCCAAGGATGCCGCGCTGTTCCTCGCCGACACCAAGGTCGGCGCCCGGCCGCTGTCCTGGAACGTGCGCCACGCGGTGCTCGGCGTGCGCGAAGCGTTCTACCGTTTTGACGAGCTTAAAACGCAGAAGAAATCCCCCGCTTCCGCGCTTGGGCATGTGCTCATACCCTTAAGTTCAAACGCGCAGCTGCAGGACGCGCTGGCCGAGGCGCAGGCCACCGCCGACGGCGCTGAGCTGGCGCGCACCCTGGGGAACCTGCCGCCGAACATCTGCACGCCTTCCTACCTGGCGGACGAGGCGAAGAAGCTGGCGAAGCAGTTCAAGCTCGGCGTCGAGGTGCTGGAGCGCCGCGACATGGAGCGCCTGGGCATGGGCGCGTTCCTCGCCGTGGCGCGCGCCTCGCACCAGCCGCCCAAGCTCATCGTGCTGCGCTACGCCGGCGCGGCCAAGGGCAAGAAGCCCCTCGCGCTGGTGGGCAAAGGCATTACCTTCGATACCGGCGGCATCTCGCTCAAGCCGGCCGGCGAGATGGATGAAATGAAATACGACATGTCGGGCGCGGCCAGCGTGCTGGGCGCCATCCGTGCGCTCGCCGCCATGAAGGCGCCGGTCAATGTCGTGGGCATCATTCCCACCTGCGAGAACATGCCGGGCGGCGCCGCCTCGCGGCCGGGCGACGTGGTCACCTCCATGTCGGGCCAGACGGTCGAAATCCTCAACACCGACGCCGAGGGCCGGCTCATCCTGTGCGACGCGCTCACCTACGCGGCGCGCTACGAGCCCGAGGCGGTCATCGACATCGCCACTCTCACGGGCGCCTGCGTGATCGCGCTCGGCCATGTCGCCACCGGCCTGTTCGCCAACGACCAGAAGCTCGCCGACCGGATCCGCGAGGCGGCCGACGATGCGTGGGACCGCGTATGGCAGATGCCGCTCTGGGACGACTACCAAGAGCAGCTGCGCTCGAACTTCGCCGACTTCGCCAACATCGGCGGCCGCCCCGGCGGCAGCATCACCGCCGCCTGCTTCCTGTCGCGCTTCACCCGCGAGCTGCGCTGGGCACACCTGGACATCGCCGGCACCGCCTGGAAAAGCGGCCGGGACAAGGGCTCGACCGGCCGGCCAGTGCCCCTGCTGGTGCGTTTCGCCCTGAGCCAGGCGTGACCACCATCGACTTCTATTTCAATGCGCAGGATCGCTTCCAGGTGGCGTGCCGGCTTGCCGGCAAGGCGGCGGGGCAAAAAAAGCGCCTGCTGATCTACGCCCCGGATGCCGAGGCGGCAAGCCGCATCGACAAGCTGCTGTGGACCTGGCCAGCCATCGGTTTCGTGCCGCACTGCGCGCCGCCCGACCCGCTGGCCTCCGACACCCCGGTGCTTATCGCGGCCGACGCGCAGGCCGCCCCCGGCTGCGACCTGCTGCTCAATCTCGGCGAACAATGCCCGCCGCACTTCGAGCGCTTCGAGCGCCTCCTGGAAGTCGTGGGCGCCGACGACGCCGGGCGCGAAGCCGGGCGGCTGCGCTACCGCTTCTACCGGGAGCGCGGCTACAAGATCACGAACCACGACCTCGCACAGGAAGCCGAGCGCGGTGAGTGACGATTCGCTGGTCCCGGTACTCACGGAAATCGTCGACGAGGCGAGCGCCTCGCAGCCCCCGGCGGTGACCGCCGCGGCGCTCGAGGCCCTGGCGCGCGAGCTGGAGCGCGCGGTGCTATCGCGCCTGGCGCCCGAGGTCGACCGCGTGATCGACGAGCGCCTCGCCCGCACGCTGTCCGAGGTGCTCGGGCAGGCGCTCGACAGCGTGCGCGCCGAGCTCACCGTCAGCGTCACGCAAATGGTACGCGAGGCGGTCGCCGCCTCGGTGGCCAGCGCCCTCGCCGCCCCGCCGCAAAGAGACTGAAGTGCTGGACAAGAGCTTCAACCCGGCCGCAATCGAGCAGGCCTGGTACCAGCGGTGGGAATCGGCCGGATATTTCCGGCACGACGACGCCGCCCGGCCCGCCTACTGCATCCAGCTGCCGCCGCCCAATGTCACCGGCACGCTGCACATGGGCCACGCCTTTCAGCAGACTTTGATGGACGCGCTCATCCGCTACCACCGCATGCGCGGCTTTAATACCAACTGGGTGGTGGGAACCGACCACGCGGGCATCGCCACGCAGATCGTCGTCGAGCGCCAGCTCGAGGAGCAGGGCAAGACGCGCCACGACCTGGGCCGCGAGAAGTTCGTCGAGCGCGTCTGGCAATGGAAGCAGCAGTCGGGCGCCACCATCATGCGCCAGATGCGCCGCCTGGGCGCCTCGGCGAACTGGACCTACGCCGACACCGAAGGGCAGAAGGCCGGCTACTTCACCATGGACGCGCACATGTCCCGGGCCGTGGTGGAAGTGTTCGTCCGGTTGTTTGAGCAGAACCTGATCTACCGCGGCAAGCGCCTGGTCAACTGGGACCCGGTGCTCGGCACCGCGGTGTCCGACCTTGAGGTCGATAGCGAGGAAGAGGACGGAAAGATCTGGGAAATCCGCTATCCGCTCGAGGAGGGCCGCGGATCGCTTGTGGTCGCCACGACGCGTCCTGAGACCATGCTCGGCGACGTCGCAATTGCCGTTCATCCGGATGATGAAAGGTATAGAGCCATCGTCGGCAAACGAGCGAAACTGCCCCTCGCCGGCAAAAGCCTCCCGGTCATCGCCGACGACTACGTCGACCCGGCGTTCGGTACGGGGTGCGTGAAAATCACGCCGGGGCACGACTTCAACGACTACCAGGTCGGCAAGCGCCACGGCCTCGAGCCGGTCAGCATCCTTACCCTGGATGGGCACCTCAACGACGAAGTCCCGGTGCGCTTCCGCGGCCTGGAGCGCTTCGAAGCCCGCCGGCGGATCATCGAGGAGCTCAGGGCGCAGCAGCTTCTGGTATCCGAGAAGCCCTACAGGCTGCGCGTGCCGCGCTCCGGCCGCACCGGCGTGATCGTCGAGCCGATGCTCACCGACCAGTGGTTCGTGAAGATGGATAGCCTCGCCCGCGACGGCATCGAGGTGGTGCGCCGCGGCGAGGTGAAGTTCTACCCGGAGCACTGGACAGCCACCTACCACCAGTGGCTGGAGAACATCCAGGACTGGTGCATCTCGCGCCAGCTCTGGTGGGGCCACCAGATCCCGGCATGGTACGACGAGCAAGGCAACGTCTTCGTCGCCCGGAACGAAGCCGAAGCCCTTCAAAAATCCAAAGGCAAGGCGCTCAAGCGCGACCCGGACGTCCTCGATACCTGGTTCTCCTCGGCGCTGGTGCCCTTCTCCTCGCTCGGCTGGCCCGACAAGGCGCCGGACCTGCAGACCTTCCTGCCCTCCTCGGTGCTGGTCACGGGCTTCGACATCATCTTCTTCTGGGTGGCACGCATGGTAATGATGACGCGCCATTTCACCGGCGAGGTGCCCTTCCGCCACGTGTACATCAACGCCATCGTGCGCGACGCCGAGGGGGAGAAGATGTCCAAGTCCAAGGGCAATACGCTCGATCCCCTCGATCTCATCGACGGCATTGATTTTGACTCCTTATTGAAGAAGTCCAGCGTCGGGCTGCTGAGGGCGGAACACCGGCAGAAGATCGAAAGCTACGTCCGCTCGCACTTCGGCAACGGCATCCCGGCCTTCGGTGCGGACGCGCTGCGCTTCACCTTCGCCTCGCTTGCGAGCTTCTCGCGCACGCTGAACTTCGACCTGTCGCGCTGCGAGGGCTACCGCAACTTCTGCAACAAGCTGTGGAACGCCACGCGGTTCGTGCTCATGAACACGGAGGGCAAGGACTGCGGGTTGGAAGAGAAAGAGCCGGTGAAGCTCTCCTTTGCCGACCGCTGGATCGTCAGCCTGCTGCAGCGCGTCGAGGCCGAGGTCGAGCAGGCCTTCGCCGATTACCGCTTCGACAACGCCGCGGGCGCCATCTACCGCTTTGTCTGGGATGAGTACTGCGATTGGTACCTGGAGCTGGCGAAGCTGCAGCTTCAAAACGAAGACATTCTCGTGCAGAGAGGCACGCGGCGCACCCTTGTCCGGGTGCTGGAAACCGCGCTGCGCCTCGCGCACCCCATCATCCCCTTCATCACCGAGGAGCTGTGGCAGAAAGTGGGCCCGCTTGCCGGCAAAAGCGGCGACACCATCATGCGGCAGCGCTACCCGAAGTCGCAGCCCGAAAGGATCGACGAAGCGGCCGAGCGCGACGTCGCGGTGCTGAAGGAATGGACCGTCAGCGCGCGCAACCTGCGCAGCGAGGCGAAGCTTCCGCCGTCCGAGAAAGCACTGCTCCTGCGCACGACGGACCCGGCCGTATCCGACCTCGCCGCCACGACGAGCGCGATCATCGCGCTTGCGCGCCTGAGCGGCTTCGAGAAGCGCGATCCGCTGCCCGATTCGACCTCGCCGGTCGCCGTCATCGGCAACGCGCGCATCATGCTTCACAAGGAAGTCGATCATGCCGTGGAGGTCGCTCGCATTTCGAAGGAAGTCACCCGTATCGAAGGCGAGATCGGCAAGTTCAGGACGAAGCTGGCGAATTCTTCGTTCGTGGAGCGGGCGCCCGCCCCGGTCGTCGCGCAGGAGCGCCAGCGCCTGGCCGATCACGAACAAACCCTGATCAAACTGCAGGATCAGCTGAAGAAGCTCGGCGCGCGCAAGTGAACCTGCCGCACGGCCTGCGGGCGCTGCGGCACCGGGATTTCCGCCTGTTCTTCGCCGGCCAGGGCATCTCCCAGATCGGCACCTGGCTGCAGCTCATCGCCACGAGCTGGCTGGTCTACCGCCTGTCGGATTCGGCGTTCATGCTCGGGCTTGCCGCGTTCGCGATGCAGATCCCTTTCCTGGTGCTCGCGCCGATCGCCGGCGTGCTGGTCGACCGGTTGGACCGCCGCCGGGTGCTGCTCGTCACCAACTGCATCGCCTCGGTGCAGGCGGTCCTGATGTTCACGGTGGTGGCGCTAGGCGTAGTGGAGCCCTGGCACCTGATCGTTGGCAACCTGGTGCTGGGCATCGTGAACGCCTGCGACGCGCCGGCGCGCCAGTCGATCCTCATCCAGCTGGTGGGCGGGCGCCACGATCTGGCGAACGCCATCGCGCTCAATTCCATCATGATGAACCTCGCGCGCTTCGTCGGCCCAATGGTCGGCGGCGTGCTCATCGCTGCGCTCGGCGAGCGCTGGGGATTCGCCGCCAATGCGCTGTCATACATGGGCATGCTCTGGGCTTTGTCTCGCATCCAGACCCGGCCGTCCGGGTTCCTTCCCCTGGAAAGGGGTCTATTACGCCAGCTCGCCGCCGGCGCGCGCTATGCGTACGGCTTCCTGCCGGCACGCAGCGCCCTGCTGCTGCTCACCGCGGTGAGCGTCACGGTGGGCTCGTACGTCGCGCTCATGCCCTGGTTCGCGCGCGAGGCATTCCACGGCGACTCGGGCACGCTCGGGCTGCTGATCTCCTCGGCCGGGCTGGGCGCCCTGACCGGCATGTTCTACCTCGCCGTGCGCACCGGCGTGCGCGGCCTGTTCGGCCTGATCGGCTGGACCTCGACCACCGCCGGCGCGGCGCTCCTGGTCTTCTCGTTTGCCACCACGCTTTGGCTCGCGCTGCCGGCGCTGTATTGCGTGGGGCTCGGGATGATGCTGACTGCGGCCTCGACCAATACCGTGCTGCAGACCATCGTGCCCGACGAGCTGCGCGGGCGCGTGGCTTCGCTCTATGTGATGTCGTTCATCGGCATGTCGCCGCTTGGCGCGCTCGCCGCCGGCTGGGTGGCCGAGCGGTTCGGCCCGCCCGCGACGCTTGGCGCGTGCGGCATGGCGGCACTCGCCGCCTCGGGCGTCTACGCGAGCCGCCTACGCGCGATCCGCCGCGAGATCCGGCCGGTCTACGAGCGGCTGGGCGCCTAGCCAGGAAGTGTCGAACTGCCAGCCGTGCTGCGCTTCCAGCCGCAGCCGGAAGGCGTCTTCCAGCTCGCGCGACGGCGTGGCGGCGCAGGCCGAAGGGAAACGAAGCAGGAAACTCGAAGCCACCACCGCGCACTCGCCGATCGACTGCGCGCTGCCGTGAGCGATGCGCTGGCCGTGCAGCCAGATGGCTTCGCCCTCGAGGTAGGCGGCAAGGCCGAACTGCCGGTAGGTCGCCACTGCGGGCGCGAGGCCCCACGACAGCCAGCGCGTAACGCGCCCCGGTGCAAGCTTGCGCGGCGCGATGAGCGCGAAAAGGTAGTGCGCCTCGGCCTGCGCCCACAGCAGCACGGGCGATGCGCTGCGCGGCTGTCCGGCCGCAAGCCCTGCGCAGAGCGAATCGAAGTCGAGGGGCTCGATTGCGCCGAGCCTGATCCAGCGGGCCATCATGCGAGGAATTAAACCATACTGCGCGGGATGCCGCGCGCGTGACGAACGGCACGGTTCATGCAGGGTGCGTCCGGTTCTGAGGGCGCGGTATAAGATGTCGCCGCATGCAATCCGCGGCCGGCTGGCTGGTCATCGTCGTGCAGATGCCCCTCGAGGATCCTGCCGCGCGCATGCGCGTGCTGCGCACCCTCGAGTCGCTGGGCGCGGCGGTGATGCGCGAGGGCGCCTACCTGCTGCCCGAGAATCCGCCCAACCGGCAGTCGCTCGATACGCTGGCCGAGTACATCGTCAAGTGCACCGGCCAGGCGCACGTGCTGCAGGTGCAGGCGACCTCCGCCGCCCAGGTGGAAGCCTTCAAGCGCCTGTTCGACCGCACCGCGCGCTATGAAAGCCTGGTGAAGACCGTGGAAAGCCTGCGCGTGGGCTTCGGACTCTCGGACCCGAGCGCGATTTCCCGCGTGCTCCATAAGCAGCGCCGCGAGTTCGAAGCAATCGGTGCCTTGGATTTCTTTCCGACCGAAGCCCGCGCGAACGCCGAGCGTGCTCTCGCCGAAGCCGACGCCGCGGTGAAGAAGCTGCTCTTCCCGCATACCCCCGGCCAGGCGGGACCGGCGGACAACCTGCTCGGGCGCATCTGGGCGACGCGCAAGCCCCTGTGGGCCGACCGCCTGGCGAGCGCCTGGCTGATCCGCCGCTTCATCGATCCCGAGGGCAAGGTGCTCTGGCTGGACAAGTTGCAGGATCCGCCGGCCGGCGCGATCGGCTTCGCCTACGACGGTGCGGACTTCGCGAACAGCAGCACGCGCGTCACCTACGAGGAAATCCTCGTGCAGCTACGGCTAGCCGACAACTCCGCCCTCGTGCGCATCGGCAGCCTGGTGCACTTTCTCGAGGCGCGCGGCACGCCGGTCCCCGAGGCCGCCGGCGTGCAAACCCTGCTGCAGGGCGCCGTCCGCCGTGCGCGCAGCGAGGACGAGCTGCTGTCGGAGGCGGAAAAGACCTTCGACCTGCTGTACGAAGCGTACTTCGAGCCCGCCAGGCGCTCTTAACGCTTCTCCTGCGCGTGCAGCGTGCGCAGCTCTTTGAGCCGCGCATCCACGACCGAAAGCTGATAAAAGTCGCCGTCGCCAGCGCGGCGCGCGAGCTGCAGCTGCTCGATAGCGGCCGGGACGCTGCCTTGAAGCGCGTAGTACTCGGCCTGGGCCTGGTGCTGCAGCAGCCGCTTGCCGAGCGCCGCGTAGGACTGGGACTGCAGCGAGCGCAGGCGCGGGTCGGCCGGGTAAGCGCGCACCGCCTCGCGCAGCATCTCAACGGCATCCTCGTGGCGCGAAACCTCCTGCATGGCGATGATGTGCGCATAGAGGACCGGGCGGGAGTACGGGTAGCGCGCGCGCGCTTCGCCCAGCAGCTTTTGCGCCCCCGCATGGTCGCCCAGCGCATGGCGCACGCGGCCCTCGAGGGTCGCGATCATCGGTCCGGCGATCCCGGTCTTGCGCAGCCGCACCATCTCGGCGGCCGCGTCCTTGGCGCGCCGCGCGCGCAGCAGCGCGCTCACCAGCCCGTAGCGCCCGGCCGCCTCGTTGGCGTAGCGGCCGTCGCGCACCGCGCGCTCGAAGTGCGATACCGCGTCGAGCACGTCGCCCGCCTCGGCGCGCAGCTTGGCCCGCACCAGGTGGAACTCGGCGCTGTCCAGGTGCTGCCGGTAAGGCAGCGCAGCAACTTTGTTCTGCGCGTCGGCGATGCGCTCGGTGCTCACCGGGTGGGTGCGCAGGTAACCCGGCAGCGTGCCATCGTCGAGCACGCGCTGCGAGCGCTGCATCTTCTCGAAAAAGGTGGCCATGGCGCGCGCGTCGAAGCCCGCATCCGCAAGCGCTTGCAGGCCGACGCGGTCGGCATCGCGCTCGAAATCGCGCGTGTACGCGAGCTGCGCCGACACCGCGCCCGCTTGCGTGGCGGCGGCCGCGCCAACCGCCAGGTCCGGCCGCGAGCGGCCCAGCAGGATCGCCGCCGCGAGCGCCGCCAGCATCGGCAGCTGCATCTGTTCCTGCTGGCCCAGCATGCGCGCGATGTGGCGCTGCGACACGTGCGCGATCTCGTGCGCCAGCACTGAGGCGAGCTGCGACTCGGTCTCGGCGGCGTTCAGCAGCCCGGTATGCACGCCGACGAAGCCCCCGGGCAGCGCAAAGGCGTTGATCGAGGGGTCGCGCACCGCGAAAAACTCGAATTCCTGCCGGGCGCCGGGGGTCACCTGGGAAAGCCGCGAGCCGAGGATGCCCAGGTACTCCGAGATCTCCGGGTCGTCGATGAACTGCGGATCGCGCCGCATCTCGCGCACGATGCTTTCGCCCAGGCGGCGCTCGGTGTACGGCGTGAGCACCGTATCGGCGCTGCCGCCGAGATCGGGCAGCGGCTGCGCCGCCGCGCTCGCCGCGAACAGCACCGCCAGCACGGTCAGAAAGGCAATAGCCCGCATGCGATTATGATAACGCCTCGCAATGACGAGAAAGCTGACCCACTTCGATCCCAAAGGTTCCGCCCACATGGTCGACGTGGGGGCGAAGGACAGCACGCACCGCATTGCGGTCGCTTCGGGACGCATCCGCATGCAGCCGGCGACGTTTCGCCTGGTCGCGGGCGGCAAGGCGAAAAAGGGCGACGTGCTCGGCATTGCCCGCATCGCCGCGATCCAGGCGACCAAGCGCGCATCGGAGCTCATCCCGCTCGCGCACCCGATCGCGCTCACGCGCGTTGCGGTGGACTTCGAGCTGGCGCAGAAAAGTTCCTCGATCGTCATTCGCGCGCGCGTGGAATGCCGCGGCCAGACGGGGGTGGAGATGGAGGCGCTCACCGCGGCCGCGGTCGGCCTGCTCACCATCTACGACATGGTCAAGGCAGTGGACCGCGGCATGACCCTGACCGACGTGCGCCTGGAGCACAAGGCCGGAGGCAAGTCGGGCGAATTCCGTCGATAGCGCCGTGAAGGGGACGCTGAAGCTCGCGCTCTTGCTGGTGGTCGCTGCCGCGGCGGCCGGCGCCTGGTACGCCTGGCAGTCGCGCGGCGACGAAGGCGAGGTGCGCTACCGTCTGGCCAGGGTGGAGCGCGGCCCGATGGCCGCGGTGGTGGCCGCGAGCGGCACGCTGAATGCGGTCACCACGGTGCAGGTGGGATCGCAGATCTCCGGGCAGGTGAAGGAAATCCACGCCGATTTCAATACCGCGGTGAAGAAAGGCCAGGTGATCGCGCGCATCGACCCGGCCACCTACGAGTTGCGCGTCAACCAGGCGCGCGCCGATCTGGAGGCCGCCGATAGCGCAGTCGCGGTGGCGCGCTCGAGCCTTGCCGCGCAGGAAGCCGAACTCGGGCGCGTCAAGATCCATCTGCTGGACGCGGAGCGCGACTTCGAGCGCAAGAAGATACTGGTCGAAAAAAAATTCATTTCGCCTGCGGAGCTCGACAAGGCGCGCACCGTATTTGACACCACGCGGGAGCAGATCAAGGCGGTGCAGGCGCAGATCAAGGTAAGCGAGGCCCAGGTCCGCACCGCGCTTGCCGCGGTCAAGCAGCGCGAGTCGCTGCTGCGCCAGGCGCAGGTGGACCTCGAGCGCACCATCATTCGCGCCCCGGCCGACGGCACGGTGATTTTGCGCAACGTCGACGCGGGGCAGACGGTGGCGGCGAGCGTGCAGGCGCCGGTGCTGTTCACCATCGCGCAGGACCTGCGCGACATGCAGATCGAGGCGGTCATCGACGAGGCCGATGCAGGGCGCCTGCGTGTGGGTATGCCGGCGAGCTTCTCCGTCGACGCCTTCCCGCGCCTCGCCTTTACCGGCGAAGTCCGCCAAATCCGCAAGTCGCCGGGCCGGGTGGTGATTTCGGCGCCCAACCCCGAGCTCACGCTGCTGCCCGGCATGACCGCCAACGCGCGCATCGTGGTGGAGGAGCGCGCAGACGCGCTCAAGGTGCCCAATGCGGCGCTGCGCTTTCGCATGCCGGGCGCCGAGCTTGCCGACGATCCGGTGCAGAAAGGGCGTGCCCGCGCGGCCGCCGCGCGTCTATGGGTACTGAAGAATGGGCGGCCCGCACCGGTAGAGGTGCGCCTGGGAATCAGCGATGGCGCAAGCACC
>DATACE010000229.1:0-5656 GCA_036259215.1 Burkholderiales bacterium
CGAAGCGCTCGCCGATGCCGTCGCCGTGGAAGATGTACGAGGAGAGCGCGACCGAGGCGCGCGCGCCCTCGATCGCCTCGAGCATCGCGGGATAGGCCTCGACGCCGTCCACCAGGGCATCGATGGCGTTGCCGGGCAGGAGCGGCCGGCGCGTGACTTCACTTACAAGGCGGGCGCGACCGGTGAGCTCGGTGCCCTGCGGCTTTTCGTTCGACTCGAGCGCGGTGCGCGCGCGTTGCCGGTAGCGGCGCATGCGCAGGGCGCGCCGCTGCACGCGATTCACGCCCAGCAGCGCGTAGAGCACCGGTCCCACCGCCGGCAGCAGCAAAATGGCGAGCAGCCACAGCGCCGCCGAGCGCGGATCGCGCTTGTACACCACCGCGTGGCCCGCGGCAAAACCGGCCGCCACCAGTACCGCGGCCCCGAAGGCGTAGTCCATGCGTCAATTGCAGCACAGAACCAGTCCACCGGCGCGTGGTCAGCATCATATGGCCGCTAGGATCGAAGACTACGCCCTGATCGGCGACTGCCAGACGGCTGCGCTGGTGGGCCGCGACGGCTCCATCGACTGGCTGTGCTGGCCGCGCTTCGATTCGCCGGCCTGCTTCGCCGCGCTGTTGGGCGGCCCCGAGCACGGGCACTGGAAGATCGCGCCCCGCGGGGCCTTCCGGGTTCGGCGCGCGTACCGCCCAGACACGCTGATCCTCGAGACACAGTTCGAAACCGCCGAGGGCGCGGTGACGCTCATCGACTTCATGCCGGTGCGCGGCTGGCATTCTGATCTCGTGCGCATGGTGGTCGGCCGGCGCGGCCGCGTGGCGATGGAAATGGAGGGCGTGCTGCGCTTCGACTACGGCGCCGCGGTGCCGTGGATCACCTATGCGCCGGACGGCCTGGGCCTGCGCGCCATCGTCGGGCCGGACATGGTGCTGCTGCGCTCGCCGGTAAGGCTGGAGAACCGCAATCGCGCCACATGCGCGAGCTTCGAAGTCGAGGAGGGCGAGGTGCTGCCGTTCGTGCTCTCATACGGGCCGTCGCACCTCGAAATGGCCCTGGAGCTGGATCCCCAGGGTGCGCTTGCGGAGACCGAGCGCTTCTGGCGCGAGTGGATCCGCCGCTGCGTCGATTGCGCCGCCTGGGGCGCGCCGGTGCGCCGCTCCCTCATCACGCTGAAGGCGCTGACCTACGCCCCCACCGGCGGCATCGTCGCCGCGCCGACCACCTCGCTGCCGGAGAAGATCGGCGGGGTGCGCAACTGGGATTACCGCTACTGCTGGCTGCGCGACGCCACGCTCACCCTGCTGTCGTTCATGGATGCCGGCTACCTGGAGGAGGCCAAGGCCTGGCGCGAATGGCTGGTGCGCGCAGTCGCCGGCAGCCCGCAGCAGATCCAGATCATGTACGGGGTCGCCGGCGAGCGGCGCCTGTCGGAATGGGAGCTCGACTGGCTGCCCGGCTACGAAGGCTCGCAGCCCGTGCGCTGCGGCAACGCCGCCGCCGGGCAGCTGCAGCTCGATGTCTTCGGCGAGGTGCTGGACGCGCTCTACCAGGCGTGCAAGGCCGGGCTCGCGCGGCACGACGCCGCCTGGGACATGCAGCGCGCCATGCTGGGCTATCTGGAGCACGCCTGGATCCAGCCCGACGAGGGCATCTGGGAGGTGCGCGGTCCGCCGCGCCACTTCACCCATTCCAAGGTCATGTGCTGGGTGGCGTTCGACCGGGCGGTGAAGATGGTGGAGAACGAAGGGCTCGAGGGACCGGTGGAGCGCTGGCGCGCCCTGCGGGAGCGCATCCACCAGGACGTATGCGCGCGCGGCTACAGCGAAAAGCGCGGCTGCTTCGTGCAAAGCTACGGCTCGGAGGAGCTCGACGCGAGCTTGCTCCTCATCCCGCTGGTCGGCTTCCTGCCGGCGGACGACCCGCGGGTATTGCGCACCGTGGAAGCCATCCAGCGCGAGCTCACCGTCGACGGCCTGGTGCAACGCTACCTGACCCACGAGTCGGTCGACGGCCTGCCGGCGGGCGAAGGGGTGTTCCTCGCCTGCAGCTTCTGGCTCGCCGATAACCTGTGCCTGCAGGGACGCCGGCCCGAAGCGCGCGCGCTGTTCGAGCGGCTGCTGCGCCTCGCCAATGACGTTGGCCTGCTTTCCGAGGAGTACGACCCTTCGGCGCAGCGCTTCCTGGGCAACTTCCCCCAGGCCTTCTCCCACATCGCCCTGGTCAATACCGCGCTCAACCTCGCCGGCGGAGCCAAGCCCGCCGAGCAGCGCGCCGAGCACAAGGCCGCCTGACGCCCGCGGGCCGTTGCTTTCGCCGCAGGCGGGGCGTAACGTTGCGCGCAACAACCCGGAGGAGGGTCAGCATGAAACGCGCCGACGAGCAGATCCGGCCGCTGTGAAGATCGACGGCGGCTGCCATTGCGGCGCCATCCGCTACGAGGCCGAGATCGACCCGCTCACGGTCACGGTGTGCCACTGCACCGACTGCCAGACGCTGTCGGGTTCGGCATTCCGGACCGCCGTTCCGGCGACCAAGGATAACTTCCGCCTGCTGCGCGGACAGCCTAAGGCCTACACCAAGACCGCCGAAAGCGGCAATCCGCGGCTGCAGACCTTCTGCCCGGAGTGCGGCACGCCCATTTATTCGTCCGGCCCCGGCCATACGGGCGTGTTCTACATCCGGGTCGGCACGGCGCGCCAGCGCTCGCAACTTCGGCCGCAGCTGCAGATCTGGAGCCGCTCGGCGCAAAACTGGGTGACGGAGCTTGCCGCCGTGAAGCGGCTGGAGAAGCAGCCTTAATCGGGCTGCAGTTCAAACTCGCCGTTGATCTCCACCGCGATGCCGCGCGGCAGGGCCACGTGGCCGACTGCCGAGCGCGCATGCTGGCCGGCCTGCGGCCCGAACAGGTCGAAGAAGAGATCCGATGCGCCGTCGATGACCTGCGGCTGCTGGGCGAAGTCGGGCGTGCAGTTGCACATGCCGAACAGGCGCAGCACGCGCTTCACGCGGTCGAGCTCGCCGCAATGCGCTTTGATCGTGGCAAGCATCGTAAGCGCGACGGCGCGCGCGGTGGCATAGCCTTCCTCGACGCTGATGTCGACGCCGAACTTGCCGGCCTGGCGAACCTGCGGCAGCCGCGGCAGGCTCAGTCCGTGTCCCGACAGGAAAAGCACATTGCCCGCCTGGGTGCAGCCGGTGCGGTTGTTCTTCGGAAAGGTGAATGGCGGCGGCAGCTCGTAGCCCATCTCCCGAAGACGCTGCTCGACGGCGCCCGACCTCATTGCGGCTTGATGCCGATGTCGTCGCCGAGCTTGCGCATGCGTGCCACGTAGTCGCGGGAAAACTTTTCCCACTGCTGCGGCCCCATGAAGGCCGGCGTGGCGCCAAGCGTGCCGAGCCGCTCGCGCACCGCGGACATTTCGAGCACGCGCGCCATGTCCTGGGCGAACCGCTCGCGAATCGCCAGCGGGGTGCCGGCGGGCGCGAACACGCCGAACCAGTCGTCGCCCTCGTAGGGCACGCCGGCCTGCTCGAGGCTCGGCACGCCGGGCATGAACGCCGAGCCGGTCTCGGAGGTGGTGGCGAGGATTTGTAGCTTCCCCGCTTTGGTCAGCGGGATGGCATTGGGGCCGGGCGCGAAGGCGTACAGCACGCGCGCCACCATCGCGTCGTTCACCGCTTCCGGCGTGCCTCGGTGCGGCACGTGCTCGGCCTTGAGGCCCGCGAGGTGGGCGACCGCGGCCGCGTGCATGTGGGCCGTGCTGCCCACGCCGGCCGAGGCGTAGTGGATTCCCTGCGGCTGCTTCTTCGCATATGCCACCAGATCCTGGAGGGACTTGAAGCCGTGCGAGGGCGAGACCACAAGGAAGCTCGGCGAGCGCGCCATCTGGCCTACGCCGGAAAAGTCCTTGGCCACGTCGTATGGCACAGTGCGGTCGATTGCAAGGCGCACGCCGAAGGCGCTCGCCACGGCGAGGAAGGTGCGGCCGTCGGGCGCCTGCTCCGCCACCCACTTGGAGCCGATGACCCCACCGGCGCCTACGCGGTTGTCGATGATCACGGCGACCTTCCACATGTCGGAGAGGTGCTGCGCCACGAGGCGGGTGATCACGTCCGTGCCGCCGCCGGCGGTGAAGGGCACGACGATGCGCACCTGCTGCGGCGGAAACTCCTGCGACTGCGCCGCCAGCGGCAGGAGCGACGCCAGCACGAAACAAAGCAGCTTTTTCATGGTTCCTTCCTCAAGGGATATAGATCCACAGGTCGAGCATGACAACCGCCTCGGGCACGCCGAGCGCCGGCACTTCGACTGCCGAAAACGGCAGGTGCTGTCCCGGCAGGTGCCGCTGCCAGGCCTGCCAGGCGCCGTTGAACCCGGCAAGGCTGGTATGGAACTGCTGTAAGCGCACCACGTTGGCGAGCGAGGTGCCGGCCTTGCGGCAGATGCGCTCGGCTCGTCCCAGCATGTAATCGGTCTGCAGCTGCGCGGCGTCGCCGAAGTAAGGGCGCCGCGCATCAATGCGCGCCTCGGCGGCGAGCGCGCCGCGCTCGTCCACCGCCATCAGCCCGGAGATGAAGAGCAGGTCGCCGGCGCGGATGGCCTGGACTTGGCCGGCGTAGGGCATGGCGACTCCGGCATCCACGACTTCCTTGGCGGTCGCGCCGCCGCGGCGCACGCTGATCGTGTTGATCTCAATGCGACCGGCTTCGCAGATGAAGCCCGGCGTGGAGGTGGTGATGATCGTGGTGGCGGGCGGCGCTTGCGGGAAGTGCTTCGCCCACGCCTCGTTGAATGCCGGGATGTCCTCGATGTCGCGCAGGTATACCTGCGCCTTCACGACTTCGCCGAGCGTGTTGCCGACGGTCTCCAGGGCGGGCTTCAGCTTGCGCTGGATGACGAACTCGGTCTCCAGCTTGATGGGCGTGCCCTTCCACAAGTGCCCCACCGGCATGCGCGCCTGCGGGTCGAGCGGGCCTTCTTCCGTTTTCAGCGCTTCGGATGTCTGGCCGGCGACAAAGACATAGTCGCCGCACGTCAGCACCGGGCTGTACCCGGAGGTGGCGTGCACCGGCAGGTTGGCCGGGCGGTGCTGCACCGGCTCGAAGCCTTTGGCGGGAACCGCGGCCATGAGCTGCACTTCCATGTCCTGGCCGGCAAGCAGAAACTTCTGGTGCAGGTTGGACGTGCTGGGCGGGACGTGGCCACCGAAGAACTCGCGCCGTACCTCGTGGTAAGGATCGACGACGCGCGCGCCGGTGTAGTACTGGTCGACACGCACTACTCGGCTGCGGTCAGTGCCGCCGGCTTCGAGCACCTTCGCGAAGTTGGCGAAGATGCGCTGCGCTTCCTTCTTGTGCTTCGGGGCGCCGTGGCGCGGCGCCGACGCTTCGAGCACCTCGGGCGCCATGCTGGCGCCGAAATCCGCCGTGCCCTTGTGGCCGGTGGCGAACACCCACCTGCCCGCGCGCACGCCGGGGGCATACAGAATGTTGCCGGGCTGCAGCGTGACGGGCAGCAGCGCCTCGACCTGCGCTGCGGATGGCGATCTTTCCATGGGCGGCGACTATCTTAACCGGCGAGTTCGGGGCTTTCGATGAAACGGCGGGTGGTTTTGCGATCCGCCAAGGGCGCAGCGGCGCGGACCGCGGCAAACAT
>DATACE010000230.1:0-11903 GCA_036259215.1 Burkholderiales bacterium
GAAGCTCGCGCCGCCGCGGGCTGCGCGAAGCGAGGTAGATGCCGCGGTCCACGGGACTGATCACGGCCAAAGTCTACTATTCCCTATGGTAGGGATGGCCGGTGAGGAGGGTCGCGGCGCGATACAGCTGCTCCAGCAGCAACACCTGGGCGAGGGCGTGCGGCAGCGTCATTGCCGAGAGCCTTAGCAGGAGCGCGGCTTCCTGCTTTATCGAATCGTCTAGGCCTTCGGCGCCGCCGATTAGGAAGGCGGTTTCGCTTTCCAGCAGGCCGGCGAACTGCCGGGTGGTGCAATCGCGACCGCGCTCGTCCAGGGCCACCAGGCGCGCGCCGCGCGGCACGGCCGCGCGCAGCCGCTTGGCGTCTTTCACCGCGATGCGCGCCACCTCGTAGCCCTTGGGCATGCGCTTGGCGTATTGCGCGCACGCCGCCTCCGCCCAGGCCGGCAGCCTAGCGCTTAGCGCGAGAACGCTTAGCCTGGGCACGCTTTTTCAGCCGCACGGGTTTCCCGCCCCAGATTTCTTCCAGGTTGTAGAAATCGCGCAGCGTGGGATGCATGATGTGCACCACGACGTCGCCCAGGTCCACCAGCACCCATTCGCCACCCTTCTCCCCTTCCACGCCGTACACGCGCGAACCGAGCGCGCGGATGCGCTCCTGGACGTTGTCGGCCAGCGCCTTCACCTGGCGGTTGGAGTCGCCGGTGGCGATCACCACGCGCTCGAACATCGAAGGCATGCGCGCCGTGTTGTAAACCACGATGTCCTTGCCCTTGATGTCCTCCAGCGCCTCGACCACGGCGCGCTGCTTCGTCCGGATGTCCATCAGCGATAGAGCGCGTGGCGGGCGATATAGTTCGCCACCGCCGGCGGCAGGCACGCGGAGAGGTCCTCGCCGCGCGCGGCGCGCGCGCGCACCTCGCTGGAGGAGACCGGGATGGGCGGCATGGGGATGAGGTCCACCGGCTCTGCGAGCTCCACGCCGGGCCGGGGAAACACGGCGATCCTGGCCAGCCGCAGCAGCTCCTGCGGGTTGTGCCACGACCCAAGCTTGGCATACTGATCCGCGCCCATCAGCAGGTAAAGGTCGTCCAGCCCTTCGGCATGCAGGGCGCGCAGCGTGTCCACGGTGTAGCCGCTCGCCCCGGGCTGCAGCTCGCGCGGATCGACCTCGAACGCCGCTTCCCCGGCAAGCGCGAGGCGCAGCATCTCGACCCGGTGGCGGCCGGACGCGACGGCGGGCTTGCGGTACTGCGGATTGCCCGTGGGAACGAACAGCACCCGCTTCAGATTGAGCGCCTCGAGCGCGGCGCGCGCCATCGCCAGGTGCGCGTTGTGAACCGGATCGAAGGTGCCGCCCAGAATTCCTATGGCCGCCACTACTGTCGGGTCTCTCCGTGGCCGAGCACGACGAATTTCTGGGTAGTGAGGCCTTCCAGGCCGACCGGGCCGCGCGCGTGCAGCTTGTCGGTGGAGATGCCCACCTCCGCGCCCAGGCCGTACTCGTAGCCGTCGGCGAAGCGCGTCGAGGCGTTCCACATCACCGAGCTGGAATCGACCTCGCGCAGGAAGCGCTCGGCGCGCGCGCGGTCGCCCGCGACGATGGCGTCGGTGTGCTGCGAGCCGTACTTCGCGATGTGCTCGATGGCCTCGTCCAGCCCCTTCACCACGCGGATCGACACCACCGGCGCCAGCCACTCGGTGTAGTAATCGCCGTCGCTCGCCTTAATCCCCGCAACATACTTCAGGGCGGCGTCGTCGGCGCGCATCTCGACGCCCTTGGCCTTGAAGATCGACCCGATCGAAGGCAGAACCCTGGGCGCGATCGCCTCGGCCACGAGCAGCGTCTCCATGGTGTTGCAGGTGCCGTAGCGCTGCGTCTTGGCGTTGTCGGCGATCTTCACCGCCATCTCGGGGTCGGCGCTGTCGTCGACGTAGACGTGGCACACGCCATCGAGGTGCTTGATCATGGGGATGCGCGACTCGCGTTGCAGCCGCTCGATGAGCGCCTTGCCGCCGCGCGGCACGATGATGTCGACGTGCGCGGTCATGGTGATGAGCTCGCCCACGGCGGCGCGGTCCGCGGTGTCGACGAGCTGCACCGCCGCCTCGGGCAGCCCGGCGGACTTGAGTCCGGCGTGCACGCAGGCGGCGATGGCGCGGTTCGATTGCAGCGCCTCCGAGCCGCCGCGCAGGATGCAGGCGTTGCCGGACTTCAGGCACAGCGCCGCGGCATCCGCGGTGACGTTCGGGCGCGACTCGTAAATGATGCCGATGACGCCCAGCGGCACGCGCATGCGCGCCACCTCGATGCCGCTCGGGCGCTTCACGCGCTGGGTAATGCGGCCCACCGGATCCTCGAGCGCCGCCACCTGCTCCACGCCCTGGGCCATCTGCTCCACCAGCTGCGCCGTCAATGTGAGCCGGTCGACGAACGCCGCGTCGCGGCCCTCGCCGCGAGCGTGGGCGACGTCGGCGGCATTCGCCTTCAGGATGTCTTGCGAATAGATTCTGATCTGCGCGGCCATGGCGGAGAGCGCGCGATTCTTGGCCGCCGTGTCGGCGCGCGCCAGCAGGCGCGATGCCTCGCGCGCCTGCCGGCCGAGCTGCTGCACGTGGGCCCTGACTTCCATCACGAGATCTTAAGACCTAGGCCGAGCTTCAGGAACTCGTCCCAGGGCTCGCCGCTGCCCACGCCCTTGATGGCACGGTCGAGCGCTGCGGCGTGCGCCAGCGCGCGCTGCACCGCCGCCGGCTTCACGCGTCCCGCGGCGGCCTTCATTGGCCGCTGGCGCGCACCCCATACGCGGTTCTCGCGCAGCAGGTCGTCGATCGCGCGCCCGGCGGCCACGCCGGCCTGGATGCGTGCGAGCGCGTAGAGCTCCTCGCTGAGCGCCCACAGCACCAGGCTGGGGGCTTCGCCTTCGCTTTTCAGCCCGTCGATGACCCGTACGTAGCGCGCCGGGTCTCCCGCCAGCAGCGCCTCGCAGGCCGCGTAGGCGTCGTAGCGCGCCACGTTGGCCACCGCTTCGCGCAGCGCGTCCACGCCGATCTCGCCTTCGGGCGCGAGCAGCGCGAGCTTCTGCACCTCCTGGTGCGCCGCAAGCAGGTTGCCTTCTACCCGGTCGGCGAGGAACTCGAGCGCCTCGCGCGGCGCGCGCTGATTCTGGCGCGCCAGGCGCTCGGCGATCCACGCGGGCAGCCGTGAGCGCTCGACCGGCCAGACGTCCACCACTATGCCGGCGCCCGAGAGCGCGCCGAACCAGGCCGAGCCCTGCGCGGCGCGGTCCAGGCGCGGCAGCGATACGAGCAGCAGGACCTCCGCGCTGGGGCGCGCGCAGTACGCGGCGATCGCGGCGCCGCCGTCGGCGCCCGGCTTGCCGGTGGGCAGGCGCAGCTCGACGATCTTGCAGCCACCGAACAGCGACAAGCTTGCCACCGCGTGCTGGAACTCGCTCCAGTCGAAATGGCGGCCGGGCTCGAGCACCTCGCGCTCGGTGAAGCCTTTCCTGCGTGCGGCAGCGCGCACTGCATCGGCGGCCTCCAGCGCGAGCAGCGGCTCGTCGCCGTGGACCGTGTACACGGCGGCAAGGCCCTTGGCGAGCTGCGCTGCGAGCTGCTCGGCGCGGATCTGCACGCTCAGGCCGGCTTCTGCGCCGCTGCCAGGCGCCGCAGGATCTGCTGCACCATGTCGTTCTGCATGTCGCGAAACAGCAGCTGCTCTTCGGCCTCCTTGGCGAGCACCTGCGCGTCGTTGAAGCTCACGTCGCGCGTGAGCTCGAGGTTGCTCTGCGGGACAAACTCGTTGCCCTTGCCGTCGTGCACGCGAAACCCCACGCGGTAACGCAAGCGGAACTCGCGCACGCGGCCGGCGGCCGTCAGCGACAGGATCTCCTTCTGGCGCGTCTCGTGGCTGAACTGCAGGAAGGCGTCGGCGGCCTTGGGGTCGCTCACCACCTCGGCATCGCTCGCCGCCTCGATGTTGCGCTTGAGGTCCAGGGCGATGCCGCCCACCGCGTCCGCGATGTACAGCGTCTGGAACGGCACCTGCGCCGTGCCGCGAAGCCGGAAGCCGCAGCCGGCAGCCGCCACCAATAATGGGGTCAGAACGATTTTCTGCAATGCGCTTCGGCGCGGCTTCAAGGCTTCGCTAGACGACAAGATTGACCAAGCGCCCGGGCACCACGACCACCTTTTTCACGTTCTGGCCGGCGACGAACTTCTGCACGTTCGGATTGGCGAGCGCCAGCCCTTCGATCGCGCCGCGGTCGGCCGCCTTGGGTACTCGGATGGAGCCGCGCAGCTTGCCGTTGACCTGCACCACCAGCTCGACCTCGTCCTGCTCCAGCGCCGCGGCATCGGGCTCGGGCCAGGACGCGGCCATGATGTCGTCCCCGAACTGCAGCTCGCGCCACAGGTGGTGCGCGATGTGCGGCGTGATGGGCGAGAGCAGGCGCAGCAGGATCGACAGTCCCTCCTCCGAAGCTGGGTTGCGCCCGGGGATCTTCTCGAGCGCATTGAGGATTTTCATCGCCGCCGAGGCCACCGTGTTGAACTGGTGCTTCTGCAGGTCGTAGTTCGCCTGCTTCAGCACCGAGTGGATCTCGAAGCGCGCCTGCCTCGACGCCTCGCCCTGGTGCGCGGCCTGCGAGTATTTCAGCGCATAGGCCCAGACTCGCTTGAGAAAGCGAAACGATCCCTCGACGCTCTCGTCGCTCCACTCCAGCGTGTTGGTCGGCGGCGAGGCGAAGATAATGTAGAAGCGCGCGGTGTCGGCGCCGTACTTCTCGATCAGCGCCTGCGGGTCGACGCCGTTGTTCTTGGATTTGGACATCGTGCCGATGCCGTCGTAGACCACCGGCCTTCCATCGCGCGTTCTTGCCGAAGCGATCTTGCCTTTGGCGTCGCGCGTGACTTCGACCTCCGCCGGGTTGATCCATTCGCGCCGGCCGTTGGCGTCGGTGTAGTAGGACTCGGCGAGCACCATGCCCTGGGTGAGCAGGTTGGTGAACGGCTCGACCACGTCGAGCAGGCCCTCGTCGCGCATCACGCGCTGGAAAAAGCGAGAATACAGCAGGTGCAGGATGGCATGCTCGATGCCGCCGATGTACTGGTCGACCGGCATCCAGTACTTCGCGCGCGCGTCCACCATGGCACCGTCCTGCCCGGGGCAGCAGAAGCGCGCGAAGTACCACGACGAGTCGACGAAGGTATCCATCGTGTCGGTCTCGCGGCGGGCCGCCTTGCCGCACGCCGGGCACTTCGTCTCGTAGAACTCGGGCAGCCTGGCGAGCGGATTGCCGGTGCCGTCGGGCACCAGGTGCTCGGGCAGCTTCACCGGCAGCTCGGCGTCGGGCACCGGCACGTCGCCGCAGGACGGGCAGTGCACGATCGGCACCGGGCAGCCCCAGTAGCGCTGGCGCGAGATGCCCCAGTCGCGCAGGCGCCACTGCACCTGCTTCTCCCCGAGGCTCTTGTCGGTTAGGTCGGCGGCGATGGCGTCCACTGCCGTTTGGTAATCCATGCCGTCGTAGGGCCCGGAATTGATGCATACGCCGGGCTCGGCGTACTCGGGCTTCCAGGGCGCGGGCACGCTGTCGCCCAGCGGGTGGCGGATCACCGGCCGGATGGGCAGGCCGTACTTGAGCGCGAACTCGTAATCGCGCTCGTCGTGCGCCGGCACGGCCATCACCGCGCCTTCGCCGTAGCCCATCAGCACATAGTTCGCGACCCAGACCGGCAGCTTTTCATGAGTGATCGGATGGGAGACGAAGACGCCGGTGGGCAGGCCTTTCTTCTCGACCTGCGCGAGCTCGGCCTCCATAGCGGGGCCGCGCTTGCACTCCTCCACAAATGCTTGAACCTTGGGATCGCGGCGGGAAGCGAACGTCGCGATCGGATGCTCGGCGGCGACCGCGCAGAACGTGGCGCCCATCAGCGTGTCGGCGCGTGTGGTGAACACCCACAGCGTCCTTTGCTCCTTGTTCAACTCATAGGGAAAACCGACGCGCACGCCTTCGGAGCGGCCGATCCAGTTTTTCTGCATCAGCTTCACCTGCTCGGGCCAGCCGGGCAGGTGGTCCAGCGCGGCGAGCAGCTCTTCCGCGTAGGCCGTGATGCGCAGGAAGTACATCGGTATCTCGCGCTTTTCCACCGGCGCGCCGGTGCGCCAGCCGCGGCCCTCGATCACCTGCTCGTTGGCGAGCACCGTCTGGTCGACCGGGTCCCAGTTCACCACCCCGGTCTTCTTGTAGGCGAGGCCCTTGCGGAACAGGCGGGTGAACAGCCACTGGTTCCACTTGTAGTAGTCGGGCCGGCAGGTGGCGAGCTCGCGCTCCCAGTCGAGCGCAAAGCCCAGGCCCTGCAGCTGGCCTTTCATGTAGGCGATGTTGTCGTAGGTCCACTTCGCCGGCGGCACCTTGTTCGCCATCGCGGCGTTCTCGGCCGGCAGGCCGAAGGCGTCCCAGCCCATCGGCTGCAGCACGTTGAAGCCGCGCATGCGGTGGTGGCGGGTGAGAACGTCGCCGATGGTATAGTTTCTGACATGTCCCATGTGCAGCTTCCCCGAGGGGTAGGGGAACATGGACAGGCAGTAGAACTTGGGCCGGGCGGGGTCCTCGATCGAACGGAACGAGTTGCGCTCGCGCCAGAAGTGCTGCGCCTCGCGCTCAACCGCCGCCGGATCGTAAGCGTCTTGCATGGAAACCAAATAACGCGGGAAGCCGCGGATTGTAGCAAGGGGGCTGCGTGAAACCGCTCGTTTGTTGGGCCTTTGCGGCTGCGATGCTGTTTTGCGCGGCGCAGGCGGCGGCGCAGCCGGCCGCGGTGGTCGAAGGCGTGCAGATGCCCGCGTGGGTGGAGCGCGCCGGCACGCGCATGCCGATCTCGCCCGGCATGGTGCTGCAGCCCGGCGACGTGATTCACACCGGCCCGAGCTCGCGCCTGCTGGTGCGCCTGTCCGAGCGCAGCCTGGTGAAGCTGGGCGAGAACGGGCAGCTGCGCTTTACCGAGCTTTCCGCGACCGGCGAGATCTTCCGCGCGGCCCTGGGCGTGCTCGAAGGCGCCTTTCGCTTCACCACCGATGTGGCGGCCAAGGCGCGGCGGCGCGACGTGCGCGTCAGCGTGGCAACCGTCACTGCCGGTATCCGCGGCACCGACTTCTGGGGCCGCTCGCGCTCGAGCGACGACCTCCAGGTGGTGTGCCTGATCGAAGGCGCCGTCGAGGTGGAGGCGCAGGGCGAGCTGCCGGTACAGCTCGACCAGCCGCGCCAGTTCTACCGACGGGTGTCCGGCAAGACGCAGCCCATCGGGCTGGTCGAGCCGGCGCAGCTGCAACAGTGGGCCGAAGAAACCGAGATCCAGGCCGGGCGCGGTGCGGCGCGCGCCGGCGGGCGCTTCCAGGTGCACCTTGCACGCCTGGGCACCCAGGATGCGGCGCTCGCCATGTACGACCAGGTGCGCGCCGCGGGCTATCCGGCCGAAATCCGGCCCGTGCGCCAGGCCGAGCAGCTTGTCTACATCGTGCGCATTCGCAACCTGCCCTCGCGCGCCGAAGCACAGGCCCTGGCCGGCCGGCTGCGCGGGCAGCACGGCGTAACCGACCCGACGGTGCCCTGATGAGAAAACTCCTGCTGCTCCTGCTGCTTGCCGCCGGCGCGGCGCACGCGCAGTCCTGGCCCGCCAAGCCGGTGCGCTTCATCGTGCCCTACCCGCCGGGCGGCTCGACCGACCTCGCTGCGCGCACCGTGGCGGAGCGGCTGACGCGCAGCCTGGGCCAGCAGGTGGTGGTGGAAAACCGCGGCGGCGCCGCGGGCGCCATCGGCACCACGGAAGTGGCGCGCGCCGCGCCCGACGGCTACACCCTCCTGTTCGCGGCGGACACGGTAATCACGCTGCACCTGGTGGCCAAGGTGCAGTTCGACATGCAGCGCGATTTCGCGCCGATCTCGCTGGTCACGATCCAGCCGATCGCGGTGGCGGTGCATCCGTCGCTCGGCGTGGGCAGCATCCAGGAGCTCATTGCCTACGGCAGGGCGAATCCCGGCAAGCTGTCGTTCGCCCACTCGGGCACGGGCACCGGCCAGCATTTCTCCGGCGAGCTGCTCAAGAAAATGGCCGGCCTGGACATGGTGC
Organism: Burkholderiales bacterium; assembly: GCA_036259215.1. Classification (GTDB taxonomy): domain Bacteria; phylum Pseudomonadota; class Gammaproteobacteria; order Burkholderiales; family SG8-39; genus SCGC-AG-212-J23. The sequence continues at coordinate 8,132 of DATACE010000230.1, forward strand.
ACGTGCCGTACAAGGGGGGCGGGCCGGCGGTGCAGGATCTCCTCGGCGGCCAGGTGCCGATGGCGGTGATGGGCTCCACGCCGCTCATCCCGCACCACAAGGCCGGGCGCATCAAGATTCTGGCCTTCACCACCAAGGAGCGCTTTCCGGCGATGCCGGACATTCCGACGCTGCACGAGTCGGGCCTGAGCGGCTTCGACACCAGCCAGTGGCTGGGACTGCTCGCGCCGAAAGGCACTCCCGCGGAGGTGATCGCGCGCCTGCACCAGGAAACCGCCCGCATCCTGGCGCTTCCGGATGTCAAAGAGCGGCTGGCGCAAGCGGCACTGCAGGCCGTGGGCAACACGCCCGGGGAGTTCGAGGCGGTGCTGCGCGCCGACATCGAGCGCTGGACCAAGCTCGCGAACGAGCTGGGGATCAAGCCGCAGTAAAATCGGCGGCTTGTCGCTTCACCTCGAGCACCTCAATCCGGAGCAGCTGGCCGCGGTCACCGCGCCCGACGAGCACGCGCTCATCCTGGCAGGCGCGGGCAGCGGGAAGACGCGCGTGCTCACCACGCGCATCGCCTGGCTGGTCAAGGGCGGGCGGGTGGCGCCCTCGGGCATCCTCGCGGTGACCTTCACCAACAAGGCAGCGCGCGAGATGCTGACGCGCGTCACCACCATGCTGCCGGTGAATCCGCGCGGGCTGTGGATCGGCACTTTCCACGGCCTGGCCAACCGCATGCTGCGCATGCACCACCGCGAGGCCGGCCTGCCGCAGACCTTCACCATCCTGGATACGCAGGACCAGCTCGCCGTCCTGAAGCGCCTGCTGAAGGGCATGAATGTCGACGAGGAGCGCTTCCCGGCGCGCGAGCTGATGTACTTCATCAGCGCGCAGAAGGAAGAAGGCGTGCGTGCGACGCAAGTGCCGGTCACCGACGAGACCACCAAGGGCTACGCCGAGCTGTATGCCGCCTACGACGAGCAATGCCAGCGCGAAGGGGTGGTCGATTTCGCCGAGCTGCTCCTGCGGTGCTATGAGCTCCTCAAGCGCAACGAAATACTGCGCGAGCACTACTCGCAGCGCTTTCGCCACATCCTGGTCGACGAGTTCCAGGATACCAACCGCCTGCAGTACCGCTGGCTGAAGCTCCTGGCCGGACGCTCCTCGATGATTTTCGCGGTGGGCGACGACGACCAGTCCATCTACCGCTTCCGCGGCGCCAATGTCGGCAACATGGCCGACTTCGAGCGCGACTTCCGCGTGCGCAAGGTGGTGCGCCTGGAGCAGAACTACCGCTCGTTCGGCAACATCCTCGACGCGGCCAACGCGCTCATCTCGAACAACCGCAACCGCCTGGGCAAGAACCTGTGGACCTCGGCCGGCCGCGGCGACCCGCTGCGGGTGTTCGAGGGCGAGTCCGACAACGACGAGGCGCGCTGGCTGGTCGAGGAGGTGCAGGCGCTGGCGCGCGACGGCATGCGGCTCTCGCACATCGCGGTGCTGTACCGCTCCAACGCGCAGTCGCGGGTGCTGGAGCACGCGCTTTTCTCCCACGCGGTTCCCTACCGCGTGTACGGCGGCCAGCGCTTCTTCGAGCGCGCCGAGGTGAAGCACGCCCTCGCCTACCTGCGCCTGGTCGCCGCGCCGGAGGACGACAACGCCTTCCTTCGCGTCGTGAACTTTCCGACGCGCGGCATCGGCGCGCGCACCCTGGAGCAGATCCAGGATGGCGCGCGCGCAGCCGGGGTGCCTTTGATGAAGGCTTTGGATCCGTCCTCAAAGGCAGGCGTGTTCAAAAAGCTGATCGAGGACCTGCGCGCCGAAGTGCAGGGCCTGCCCCTGCCGGAGCTCGTCGAAGTCACCGTGGCGCGCAGCGGCCTGATTGAGCACTACAAGACCGAGCGCGAAGGCGCCGAGCGCATCCAGAACCTCGAAGAGCTGGTGAACGCCGCCACCGCCTTCGTGCAGGAGGACCGCGAGGCGGAGGAAGGCGCGCCGGCCGATCCGCTGACCGCGTTCCTCGCGCACGCCGCGCTGGAGGCGGGCGAGCACCAGGCGGGCGAGGGCCAGGACGCGCTGCAGATGATGACCGTGCACTCGGCCAAGGGCCTGGAGTTCGACGCGGTGTTCCTGACCGGCCTGGAAGAGGGCCTGTTCCCGCACGAGCAGAGCGTCGGCGAGGCCGACGGCCTGGAGGAGGAGCGCCGGCTCGCCTACGTCGCCATCACCCGCGCGCGCAAGCGGCTGTACCTATCGCACGCGCAGACGCGCATGCTCCACGGCCAGACGCGCTACAACATTCCTTCGCGCTTCCTCGAGGAAATCCCGCAGGAGCTGATGAAGTGGCTGACGCCGCGCTTCTCGCGGCAGAAGGCTTTCGCGCCCGACTACTCGAGGACCAAAGAGGCTTTCCCGCTGAAAAGGCAGAGCCGCGACGTCGGCGGCTTTCGCATCGGCCAGAACGTGACGCACCCGAAATTCGGCGCGGGCGTGATCGTCGATGCCGAGGGCCAGGGCGGCGATGCGCGCGTGCAGGTGAACTTCGGCCACCAGGGGCTGAAGTGGCTCGCGGTCAGCGTGGCGAAGCTTCAGGCTGCGTAAGCGGCAGCGTGCGCTGCGGCGGGAAGCGCGCGCTGAAGCGGCTGCCCCTGCCGGGCTCGCTGGCGATGTCGAGCGCCGCTTGGTGGCGCAGCAGCGCGTGCTTGACGATCGCGAGCCCCAGGCCCGTGCCGCCGGTCTCGCGCGAGCGGCTGCGGTCGACGCGGTAGAAGCGCTCGGTCAGGCGGGGTATGTGCTCGGCGGGGATGCCTACGCCGTTGTCCTCGACCGTGAACGACGCGCCCGCTTCGCCGTCCTGCCAGGCGATGCTCACCTTCCCCCCAGCGGGGGTATAGCGGATGGCGTTGCTCACCAGGTTGCCGAAGGCGCTGGCCAGCTCGCTTTCCGAGCCGAGCAAGTCCCTTGCAGGTTTTCCAAGAATAGAGATCTCATGGTGCCCGGCGGAGAGCGCCTCGGCATCGACGCGCAGCCGCGCGAGGAGCGGCGCGACGCGCACGCGCTCCTCGGGCGGCGGCGGCGCCGACTCCAGCGCCGACAGCGCCAGCAGGTCCTCAATGATGTGCTGCATGCGCGCCGCCTGCTCGCGCATCATCCCGGTGTAGTCGCGCACGCGCTGCGCGTCGAGCGGCAGCTCGCGCACGGTCTCGAGGAAGCCGACCAGCACCGTGAGCGGCGTGCGCAGCTCGTGCGAGACGTTGGCGACGAAGTCGCGCCGCATGTCCTCGACGCGCTCGGCCTGCGTCGTGTCGCGCGACAGCAGCAGCTTCTGGGCGCGGCCGTACGAGATCATCAGCAGCACGAGCGAGGCTTCGCCGCGCTGTACGCGCACCGGCGAAGCGTCGTCCGGCGCGGCGAGGTAATCGATGAACGCCGGGTCGCGGACGAGATCGGCGATCGGCTGGCCCAGGTCGCGCCGTGCATCGATGTGCAGCTGGGCTTCAGCGGTGCGGTTGCACCATTCGATGCGGTGGGCGGCGTCCAGGATCACCACGCCGTCGGGCAGCGCCTGCGCGGCGCGGCGAAACCGCGCCAGCGCCTCGGTGAGCTCCTCCTCGCGCCGGGCGGCGGCGCGCTCGAAGCGGTGCAGCCCGGCCAGCACCTCGTCCCACACGCCGCTCGCTTCGGGCACGCCGCCGAGCACCGGTCGCCCCACCCAGCGCGCGAGCCGCGCGAAATGCCGCACGTGATAGGCGAGCAGGCAAAGCAGCCCCCCGCTCAGGACCCC
>DATACE010000231.1:0-6933 GCA_036259215.1 Burkholderiales bacterium
CATTATAAAACGTGTAGAATTCGCCCCTTTTTCGAAGCGGCGAATCCAGTCATGGCAAAGGTCGAGGCAGTCGAGATCCGCCCGGGCAACCTGCTCGAGTGGGACAAGCGCGTGTGGCGCGTCCTCAAGGCCTACCACGTCCACGTCGGCGGACGCGGCGGCGCGTTCATGCAGGTCGAGATGAAGGACATCGAGACCGGCACCAAGACCAACCAGCGCTTCCGCACCGAGGACAAGGTCGAGCGCGCGTTCGTCGATCCGCGCGAGATGCAGTACCTCTACCAGGACGGCGATAGCTACGTGTTCATGGACAAGGAGAACTACGAGCAGCTTTCACTGCCGGCCGACTTCCTCGAGGGCCAGGCGGGTTATCTCCTGCCGAACGCCGACGTGCAGATCAACTTCTACAACGGCCGCGCCATCGGCGTGGAGATCCCGCCTTCGGTCATCCTCACGGTGGTGGACACCGAGCCCGGCATCAAGAAGTCCACCGCCACCACCTCGTTCAAGCCGGCCACCATGGAGACCGGCATCACGGTGCAGGTGCCGCCGTTCATCAACAAGGGCGAGCGCATCAAGGTCGACACCAACGAAGGCACGTACATGGAGCGCGCCTGAGATAAATGGTGACTGTCACCATTTAGAAGAATGGGGGACAGACCCCATTTATGCCTTTACGCGTCAGCGACGCGGAACTGCCCTATCGTTTTGCGGGTACCACGTAATTCGGCGCGAACTCGCGCCGGTCGCCGCCCTTAAAGGTCACGGCGATGCGGTCGTCGTGCACCTCGGCCACGGTGCCGCGGCCGTACTTGCGCACGCGCACGGCGTCGCCCTTCTTCAGGTGGGGCTTGGGCTTCAGGTTGATCTTCGTGCGCACCGTTGCGTCGCTGCTGCGCTGCACGCAGTTGTCGCAGGCGCCGCACTCGTCGCCGGTTTCGACTTCCTCGTCGAAGTACTTGAGGATCATCTGCCAGCGGCATTGCGTGCGGCGCGCGTAGGCGGCGAGGAGCTCGACCTTGCTGCGCTGCCTCGCGAAGTAGAGCTGCACGCCGCGGTCCGCATGGTCGTAGAGCAGCGTGCAGCGGGCTTCCTTGCCGTCGCGGCCGGCGCGCCCGGCCTCCTGGTAATACGCTTCCAGGCTGCCGGGCAGGTTGTAGTGCACGACGTAGCGGATGTCGGGCCGGTCGATGCCCATGCCGAAGGCGTTAGTGGCGACCATGGTGCGTGCGGCGCCCTGCATGAAGGCTTCCTGCCGCGCGGCGCGTTCGCGCCCGCCGAGGCGGCCGTGGTAGAGCTCCGCCTTCACCCCCTGTCCGCCGAGCCAGGCGTGCACGGCCTTGGCCGCCTTGACGGTGGCGCAGTAGACGATGCCGGCGCCGCCGGAGCGCACTACCTCGAGCAGCGCCTGCTTTTTCTCGGCCTCGTTGGTGGTCTGCACCACCTCGAAGTAGAGGTTGGGCCGATACACTCCCACGTTGAGCACCTGCATGCGCGGCCGCTCGAGCTGGCGCGCGATGTCCTCGATCACGTCCGGGGTCGCCGTAGCGGTGAGGGCGAGCAGCGTCGGGTTGCCCAGCGCGCACAGCGCGGCGCCCAGGCCCTTGTAGGCCGGGCGAAAGTCGTGGCCCCATTGCGTGATGCAGTGCGCCTCGTCAACGACGAAGAGCGCTATCTTCGTCGACTTCAGGCGCTCCACGAACCCCGGGTTGGCAAGCTGCTCGGGCGTAGTGAAGACGAAGTCCGCGGCGCGGCTGTTGATGAGGCGCATGGCCTCGCGCCGCTCGGCCGCGCTTAGCTTGCTGTTCACCGAGGCGGCGTCGACGCCGCGCTCCCCGAGCTTGTCGGCCTGGTCCTTCATCAGCGCGATGAGCGGCGACACGACGATGGTGGTGCCGCCCATGTGCAGCGCCGGCAGCTGGTAGCAAAGCGACTTGCCGGCGCCGGAGGGCATGATGGCGAGCGTGTCGCGTCCGGCCAGCACGCTGTCGATCACCTCGCGCTGTCCCGGCCGCAGGCGCCGCATGCCAAAGGTGCGGCGCAGGAGGTTGCGCAGTTTCAGCACGCGGCGATGATAGCGTTGCGCGCGACAGCGCCGGGAGGAACTACTACGTAGCTAACCGATATTTCTGAGCTTCTCCTGCGACTCGCGGTAGGCGACACTCTTACGCAGGTCGCGGCCGCCCTTCTTTCTCATCCGCTCCACGCGCTGCGGATTGGCGAGCCGGGTTTCCTTCAGAGAGTCGAGAAGCAGCGCCTGCCCGGCCGGGTCGTTGCATAGGAGCACCATGTCGCAGCCGGCCGCGAGCGCGGCGCGCGCGCGCTCCGCGACGCCGCCTGCGGTGCTCGCGCCCTCCAAGGAAAGGTCGTCGCTGAAGATAAGTCCCTGGAAGCGCAGCTTGCCGCGCAGCACCTCCTGCAGCCAGAAGCGCGAGTAGCCCGCCGGCTCCCCATCCACCTGCGTGTAGATGACGTGCGCGGGCATGACCGCCGCCAGGCCTGCTTCGATGGCCATGCGGAACGGCACCAGGTCCTTTCTCTGGATTTCGGCCAGCTTGCGGTCGTCGCGGGGCACGGCCACGTGCGAATCGGCCTCGGCATAGCCATGGCCGGGAAAGTGCTTGCCGACCGCGCCCATGCCGGCGTCGGCGAACCCTTGCACGATGCAGGCGCCCAGCGCGCCGACCGCGGTCGGATCGAAGTGCAGCGCCCGGTCGCCGATGACCGAGCTGCCGCCGTAATCCAGGTCGAGCACCGGGGCGAAGCTGAAGTCCACGCCGTGTGCGGCAAGCTCCGCGCCCACGACGTAGGCGATGGCGCGCGCGGTTTCGCGCGCGGCGCTGCGGTCGCGGTCCCATTGGCGGCCGAGCTCGCGCATCGGCGGAATGGCGGAGAAGCCTTCGCGGAAGCGCTGCACGCGCCCGCCCTCCTGGTCCACGCAGATCGGCAGCTCGGGATCGCGCAGCCGCGCGATCTCGCCGGTAAGCGCCGCGAGCTGCTCGCAGCTCTCGAAGTTGCGCGAGAAAAGGATCACCCCGCCGGCCGCGGGATGGCGCAGGCGCTCGCGATCCTCGTCGCTCAGCGCGGTGCCTGCCACATCAATGATCGCGGGGCCGAGGGGCTGCCTTAGCCGTGCACGCCGGGGCGCTGTCAGATTTCGGCCATTTATCAACGTAACAAGCGCATTGCGCTCAATTCTTGCTGGTGGGGCGGGATGGGCCCCTAGTGGGCCCCAATTCAACCAGTGGAGTTTATATGAACACCTGCAGGCTCTCAGCCCTCGCAATCGCCCTCGGAATTGCCTGTGCCATGCCGGCTGCCGCCCAGACCTCCAAGAGCGAACCCGGGTCAGCCAAGCAAAGCCAAAGCGCCTCCCCAAGCAAAGGCTCTTCCAGCGAGCAAAATGCTTCCGGCGGTCAAAGTTCCCCAAGCGACTTCAACGCGAGCAGGTCCCAGGGCGAAGACCGCGATTGGGGCTGGATCGGGCTTCTAGGTCTCGCCGGTCTCCTCGGACTGATGCGCCGGCGCGACCCCGACCGGCAGTACGAGAACACGACGACGCGTAGAACCACCCCGTAAGACGTCAAGCCCGGCGCTTCGCCTTTGCGCCGGGTTCCTTACCGCGTTTCGGATTCGAGGATCACGGTTGCCATCGCCACGCCCCGCTCGTCCGTGAGAGAAACGTGCGAGCTTGATATGCCGCGTTGCTGCAGAAGCGCCTGCAGCGCGGCCGAGAACTGAAGGACGGGCTTGCCCGAGGGCAGGTTCATGATCCACACCCCGTGCCAGTTCGCAGGCGCGTGGATGCCGGTTCCCAGGGCTTTGGTGAACGCCTCCTTCGCCGCGAAGCGCTTGGCGAGGTAGGCGGCCGGTTGCCGATGCCTCTGGAAGCGGGCCAGCTCCGGAGCACACAGGATGCGCAGGGCGAAGCGCTCGCCGAAGCGCCCGAGCGCCTGCTCGATGCGCCCGATCTCGACCACGTCGGTGCCCACGCCGTAGATCACCGCGCGGCTCCGGATCGGGCGGCGGAGGAAGCCGCCGCGGTCATGAGCGCCTTCATTTCGCGCACCGCCTCGCGCATGCCCACGAACAGCGCGCGCGACACGATGGCGTGGCCGATGTGCAGCTCGCGCAGCCCGGGCAGGCGCGCCACCGGTTCGACGTTGGCATAGTTTAGCGCGTGCCCGGCATTGAAGCGCATGCCCAGCGAGCGGATGGCCTCGCCCGCCTCGCGCACGCGCTCGAGCTCCGCCACCACGGCAGGACTCTCGGCGTCGCGGCCGCGGGAGTGGAAGGCATGCGCGTACGGCCCGGTATGGACCTCGCACACCGCCGCGCCGATGCGCCTGGCCGCCTCCACCTGGCGCAGGTCCGCATCGATGAATACCGATACGACGATCCCGGCGGCGGCAAGCCGCTCGACGGCCTGCCTGAGGGCTTTTTCCTGGGGGGCGATATCGAGGCCGCCTTCGGTGGTCACCTCGTGGCGCCCCTCGGGCACCAGCATCGCCATCTCCGGCTTGATGCGCGAGGCGATGTCGACCATCTCGCCGGTGGCGGCCATCTCGAGGTTGAGCTTGATGTGCGTGAGCTCGCGCAGGCGGCGCACATCCTCGTCCTGGATATGGCGGCGATCCTCGCGCAGGTGCACCGTGATGCCGTCGGCGCCGCCCAGGTGCGCCTCGACCGCGGCCCACACCGGGTCCGGCTCGTAGGTGCGCCGCGCCTGCCGCACGGTGGCGACGTGGTCGACGTTGACGCCCAGCTCGATCATAGATCGCTCAATTCTCGCAGCACGGTGCGCGTATGGAGCACCTGCCCGTGCAGGCGTTCGGCGATGAGCACGCGCATGAGGCTGCGCGCCTCGTCGCGCGTCTGCGGGCTGCTGTAGTCGTCCGCTGCCACGTCGAGCAGGGTGCGCCCGCGCACCGTAAGCGACGATTCGCCCGGCCCGCGCACGGGAACCGGGCCCCGCTCGGGCTCGTACGCGTACAGGCCGTCCGGGTCGATCGGGCGGCTCGCCGCATCGCGCTCGAGCAGCGGCGCATAGCCAAGCTCGGCGAGCAGCCGCTTTTCAAAGGCGCGCAGTACCGCCGGGTACGCCGGCGAATGCGAAAGCTCGGCGAGCGCGCCGGCATAGGCGTCGAACAGCGCCTCGTGCGCATCGTCGCGCGGCAACAGGCGCATCAGCAGCTCGTTCACGTAGAAGCCGCACATCAGGCCCTGCCCGGCGAGCGGCTGCAAGGCGCCCGCCCACTCCACGCCGATGAGGTTGCCCAGCTCGGCCGAGGCGCTCCACGTCAGGCGCAGCGGCTGGAACGACAGCAGTACCCCGCGCATCGCCGAGCGCGGCCGGCGCGCGCCGCGCGCGAGCACGGCGACGCGCCCGAAGCGGCGCGTGAACAGCTCGACGATCAGGCTCGTCTCCTTGTACGGGTACGTGTGAAGCACGTAGCCGGCTTCCTGGTCGGCGCGCCGTTTCACCGCACCTTCACGCCTCTGTTACTCATATCCCAGCTGGCGCAGCACGCGCGCATCGTCGGTCCAGGCCTTGCGGACCTTGACCCAGGTGCCCAGGTACACCTTGCCGCCGAACAGGCGCTCCATGTCCTTGCGCGCCGCCGTGGCCATCTTCTTGAGGCGCGTGCCGCCGGCGCCCACCACGATGGCCTTCTGGCTGTCGCGCTCGACCAGGATGGTGGCTTCGATGCGCCGCAGCCGCCCTTCCTGCTTGAAGCTGTCGATCACGACCTCGCAGCGGTAGGGCAGCTCCTCGCCCATTTCCTGGAACAGCTTTTCGCGCAGCAGCTCGCCGGCGAAGAAGCGCTCGTCGCGGTCGGTAAGCTGATCGGGCGGGTACGCCGCCGGCGCCTCGGGCAGCGCCTCGCGCACCGCCTGCAGCAGCGCGGCAATGTTCTTGCCGGTCTTCGCGCTAACCGGGACGATCGCCGCGAACTCGCGGGTCTTCGCCAGCCGCTCGAGGAACGGAATCAGGTCGGCGTGCTTTTTCACCAGGTCGACCTTGTTGACCACCGCCACGACCGTCTGCGAAGCCGGAATGGCGTCGAGCACCTCGCGGTCCTCCGGCGTGAAGCGGCCGGCCTCGACCAGGAACAGCGCGACGTCCGCCTCGCGCGCCGCCTGCGTGGCGCGGCGGTTCAGCCGCCGGTGCAGCACGCTGCGGGCACGGGATTGCTGGCCGGGCGCGTCGACGAACACGTACTGGCATTCGGGCTGCGTAAGGATGCCGGTGACCAGATGGCGGGTGGTCTGCGGCTTGGGCGATACGATCGACAGCTTCTCGCCCACCAGCCGGTTGAGCAGGCTCGACTTGCCGGTATTGGGCCTTCCGGCGATGCCGACCGTGCCGCAGCGATGGCTCATGCCTCGAGCCGCTCCAGCATCGCCTTGGCCGCCTGCTGCTCGGCGCGCTGGCGCGAAGTCCCGGCGCCGGTGGCCCTGATGTCCATGCCCTTCACGCTGCATTCGACCTCGAAAGACTGCTTATGTGCCTCGCCCTTCACCGCCACCACCCGGTATTGCGGCAGTCCGCGGTGGCGCGCCTGCAGCAGCTCCTGCAGCCGGGTCTTGGCATCCTTGGCCGGGCGGTCCGGATCCAGCCGGTCGATGTGCGCGCCGAACGCCGCCAGCACCACCCGGCGCGCCGCGGCGTAGCCGCCATCCAGGAACACGGCGCCGAGCACCGCCTCGAGCGCATCGGCGAGGATCGAGGGCCGCGGCTCGGGACCCGCCGCCAGCTCTCCTTCGCCCAGGCGCACGAAAGCCTCCAGGCCCAGCTCCTTGCCCACCTGCGCGAGCGTCTCTTCGCGCACGAGGCTCGCGCGCAGGCGGGTGAGCTTGCCTTCCGAAAGCTGCGGAAACCGCCCGTAAAGCTCGTCGGCCACCGCGCAGCCCAGCACGCCGTCGCCGAGG
>DATACE010000232.1:0-7671 GCA_036259215.1 Burkholderiales bacterium
GTACACGCCGGAAGACGAGAAATTGATCTTGCCGGGATTGGCCTTCGCGGCGGCGACGAAGTACTTGAGCGACTTGTACGGGCTGTCGGTGCGCACGACGAGCACCGTCGGATCGGCGGTGACGAGCGCGATCGGCGCAAAATCCTTGAGCTCGTAGGGCGGCGTCTTGCCGCTGATGCGATCGGACACCGGAAAGATCGAGATCGACGACAGGCCCATCAGGATGGTGTAGCCGTCGGGCGCGGACTTGGCGGCCGCCGCCATGCCCACCGCGCCGCCGGCGCCCGTGCGGTTGACGATCACTACCGGCTGCCGCAGGGTTTTCTCCATGGTGGCGGCGAGCGGCCGGCCGACAATGTCGGCCACCCCGCCCGGCGGGAACGGCACGATCATGGTGATCGGCTTGGTGGGGTAGGCGTCCTGCGCGATGCCGAAGACCGAAAAGCAGCTGAGAGCGGCGAGTACCGCAATGCGTGACATAGGCCTCCTCCTGTCGGCGCAAATTAACACGCAGTTACAGATGTTGCACTTTCTCGGTTCACAGGCAGGCCGCCGGCGCGTGAAATAGGGACGTCGTCAAACCAAGGAGGTTGCCATGCTGAAGAAACTGATCCTCGCCGCCGCGGCGCTCATGATCGCCGCGCCCGCCCTCGCCGACGGCGGCCACCGGCACTACAAGCCCAACAAGCACTACAAGCACTACCCGCAGCGCCACGCCCACCACTGGAAGCACCACCACCGGCCGGTCGTCGTGATGCCGCCGCCCCGGGTCTATTACGCCCCGCCGCCCCGGGTGTACTACGCGCCGCCCCGGCCGGTCTACCATGCGCCTTCGAGCGGCATTTCCATCCGGCTGCACTTCCCGCTGTAGGCGCGCGGTGTTAGGTTTGCCTCATTGGCCCGACCAACGGGAACCCGACCAACGGGAAACGAAAGCCAATGAGGAAACCATGCAAAGACGCACTTTTATTCTCGGGATCGCGGCGGCGCCTCTCTGGGCACCATTCGGGGCGCTGGCCGCGCCGCCTGCCGGCATGAAGAGCATCGAGGAGCTGCAGAAGAACTGGAAGTCGCTGCTGCCCGCCGGGGCGAGCGTCCCCTCGCCCGCCGAGCCGCTCAAGCTGTCGAAAGAAGAGTGGAAAAAGCGCCTGCCCGCCGAGGCCTACGAGGTGCTGCGCGAAGAAAGCACCGAGCGCGCGGGCAGCAGCCCGCTCAACGAGGAGAAGCGTCCGGGCGTATTCGCCTGCGCCGGCTGCGGCCTGCCGCTTTTCACTTCCGCCATGAAGTATGAGTCGGGCACCGGCTGGCCAAGCTTCTTCACCACCATCCCGGGGGTGTTCGGGACGAAGAAGGACTACTTCCTGATCTACCCGCGCATCGAATACCACTGCGCGCGCTGCGGCGGGCACCACGGGCACCTGTTCGACGACGGGCCCGAGCCCACGCGCCAGCGCTGGTGCAACAACGGCGTGGCGCTACGCTTCATCCCGCGCGACGGAAGCAAGGTTTAGGTCCTCGGCGAGCTCCGGCCCGGGGAAGTGGAAGCGCACCGGGCCGTCGGGCAGCGCGTTCAGGAACTGCTTGAGGTAGGGATCGTCGGAGCGCCTGACTTCCTCCGGCGTGCCCTGCCCGAGGACCACGCCGTCGCCGATGACGTAAACGTAGTCGGAAACCTCGAGCGCCTCCTTCACGTCGTAGGTGACGACGATGGAGGTGAGGCCGAGCGAGCCGTTCAGCTCGCGGATCAGCGTGGCGATGTGGTTGAGCGAGATCGGATCGAGGCCGGCGAAGGGCTCGTCGTACATCATGAGCCGGGGATCGGTGGCGATGGCGCGCGCGAGCGCCACCCGGCGCGTCATGCCGCCCGACAGATCTCCCGGCATCATGTCGCGCGCGCCGCGCAATCCAACCGCATGCAGCTTCATCGCCACCAGGCGGCGCAGGATCTCCTCGGGCAGCCGGAAATTCTCCACAATCGGGAAGGCGACGTTGTCGTACACCGACAGGTCGCTGAACAGGCCCGAGGTCTGGAACATCATGCCGATCTCCAGGCGCAGGGCGTAGAGCTCAGCGGGGCTCAGCCGGTGCACGTCCTTGCCTGCGACCTTCACCGTGCCGCGCGTGGGCGCGAGCTGCCCGCCGATCAGCTTGAGCAGCGTCGATTTGCCGCTGCCGCTGCCGCCGAGGATGCCCACCACCTTGCCTTCCGGAATGGCAAGCGACAGGCCGCGGAAAATCTCGAGGTCGCCGTAGGAAAACCCCAGCCCCTCCGCTTCGACGATATTGCCGGCCATGCGTCTACTATACCGCCGTGACCGCAGCCGCCCCCGCGCCGTACGCCGGCCTGACGCCGGAAGTCGTGCTCGACGCCTGCGACGCTTCGGGCCTGCGCGCCGACGGCCGCCTGCTGCCGCTCAACAGCTACGAGAACCGCGTCTACCAGGTGTGGCTGGAGGACAACTCGTCCCGCGTGCTGAAGTTCTACCGGCCCGGGCGCTGGAGCGACGCCCAGATCGCCGAAGAGCACGCCTTCGCCGCCGCGCTGCACGAGCGCGAGATTCCCGTGGTCGCGCCCGAGTTCACCGGCCGGCACGCGGGCTTCGCTTTCGCCATCTACCCGCGCCGCGGCGGCCGCACGCCGGAGCTGGATGACCCCAAGGTGCTGGAATGGATCGGCCGCTTCATCGGGCGCATCCATGCGCTCGGCGCGACGCAGCCTTTCCAGCACCGGGATTCTCTCAACAAGACAACCTTCGGCGACGAACCACGTGCCTGGCTGCTCGAGCACGGTTTCGTCCCGGCCGATCTTCTGGCGGCGTGGAAGGCGGTGACCGAGCAGGCCCTCTCGGCCGTAGAAAGCTGCTATGCCAGGGCCGGAAGCACCAAAAGCATCCGCCTGCACGGCGACTGCCATCCCGGCAACATCCTGTGGACGCCGGACGGGCCGCATTTCGTCGACCTCGACGACGCGCGCATGGGGCCGGCGATGCAGGACCTGTGGATGCTGCTCTCCGGGGACCGCGCCTCGATGAACCGCCAGCTCTCCGACGTGCTCGCCGGCTACGAGGATTTCATGGAGCTCGACCGGCGCGAGCTGCACCTGCTGGAAGCGCTGCGCACGCTGCGCCTCATCCACTACTCCGCCTGGATTGCGCGGCGCTGGGACGACCCGGCCTTCCCCGCCGCCTTTCCCTGGTTCAACACCCAGCGCTACTGGCAGGACCGGATCCTCGAGCTGCGCGAGCAGATCGCGCTGATGGACGAGGCGCCGCTCAGTCCGTGACGTTGAGGCGGTTCACCACGCGCGTTACGCCGTAGAGCGCCCACGCGTCGAGCTCGGCGCGGCGCTTTTGCTCCGCCGTGGGTACGTTGCCTTCCAGCGTCACCACGCCGTTCGAGCAGCCGGCGCGAACCTGGTCGGCATTCACCTGCGAATCCGCCTCGAGCACGAGGCGCATGACCTCCGCGATCTCGTCGTCGCGGTCTTCGTAGTCCGGCCGCACTTCCAGGCAGTTCACCACGTCGCGCCGCCCGGGCGTCCACCAGGCGAGCACGCCGGCGAAGCGCCGGTGCGACTGGCTGAGAACGCGGCCCTCGAGCGTGATGACGCCGTCCTTGACCGAGATTTCGATGTCGCCGACCCCGTCGCGCACCTCGCGCAGCGTTTCGTGTCGCTCGTTGGTGTGCGCGCGGAGCGTGCAATTGCGGAACTCCGGGTACTCGAGGAGCATGCGCGCGAAGGAGTCGCGCACCGCGCCGTCGCCGCGGCGCTCGCCCGGCGCGACGCGCAGCCGGTCGACGATGCCGCTCACCCCGCCCACGGAGGCCGCGAGATCGATCGCGAGCTTCTTGGCGGCGACGTCCGCCACCTCGCCTTCGAGCACTACGACGCCGTCGGCGCTGCCGATCGCGATGGGGAAGCGATGGATGTTGATGCGCGGCTCGCGCTCGAGCGCCGCGTGCACTTTGCGCGTGGTCAATTCGCGGGGGTTCATGGCGCGGAAGAAGGCAAGTTTCAGGCCGTGCGCAGGCGCAACAGCTTGACCCCCGCAACCGCGACCAGCGGAACCGCGAGGGTGACGAGCGTCACGGCAATGAGCAGCGCGCCAAGCTCGCTGTAGTCCTGCGGCACCTTGAGGGTGCCGGTGGCGCGATCGCGCACCTCGCGGCTTACCGTGTACAGCTGGTTGAAGTACTTGGTGCCGAGCTGGCTGGCGGACAGGGCGAGGTTGGAAAACGACGCCATCACCGCGAAATAGGTGGCCTTGAGGTTGGCGGGCGCCGAATTGGCGATCCAGGCGAGCATCGGGATCATGGCGATCTGCCCGAGCGGCGACTCGAGGGCGGTGTCGATGAGGGCGATGAAGCGCGCGTCGACCACGCCGCCGGTGCGCGCGGCGGTCCATTCGTGCAAGCCGTAGTACATGCCGATGTTGGGCAGCGACAGCATCGCGCCGACCAGGGTCAGCATGACGATGATGGTCGAGATGGGCTTTTCCGCCATGTAGCGGCGCAGCACGAACATGCCGACCAGCGTAAGCGCGTAGGCGACCAGCTGCAGGCGGGCGAAGAAGCCTTCGTCGAACTTGAGGATGTCAATCGCCCACCACTGGTAGCCGGGACCGGCGCTCGGCATGGACCGGTAGATGAACAGGATGAGCGCGGTGGCAACCAGCGTCTCGCGCGCCACCGGTGAAAGCTCGCGCGCGAGCCGCCACAGCAGGAAAAGGATGATCGCGAGGGAGCCCAGGAAGATGATTTCCTGCGCTGCGGGCAGCCCGCCAAGCCCGACCGACAGCGTGACCACGGCGAACGCCGCGCTGCCGCCGAGGATCCACCAATTGGGACGCGTCTTCTCCTCGCCCTGCGCGTCCAGCAGGCGCGCCGCCTCCTCGGCGGAGCGGCCC
The DNA here is from genome assembly GCA_036259215.1 of Burkholderiales bacterium. Taxonomy (GTDB): domain Bacteria; phylum Pseudomonadota; class Gammaproteobacteria; order Burkholderiales; family SG8-39; genus SCGC-AG-212-J23. The sequence continues at coordinate 4,908 of DATACE010000232.1, forward strand.
TGGCGGCGCAGGCGTGCCGCCTGCCGCATTTTCAGCAGGCCGTGCAGCACCACGCCGGCAACCGACAGCGCGGGGATGACGAGCGCAAGCCAGTACACGCGCGCGTAGAGCGCGGCGCGCGCGGGCGGCGGCAAGTTCTCGGTGCCGTAGAAGAGATAGACGTTGGCGAGGGCCACGAGCGCGAGGCCGCCGATTACCGCCACGCGCCCGAGCGTCTGCATGGTGGTGTGCATCGCCCTGAGCGCGCGCTCGTCGTACGGCCTGCCCTGCGCGTCCACCCGCGGCACGGCTTCGACCGTCATGGCGTCGGCCACCGCGTCCTGGATCATGTAGCCGGTCGGCGCGACGAGCGAGGCGAGCACGAACCACGCCGCAGGCGCCATCACGGCGCTCATGGCCTGGAGGTGGCTGATGAGCCCGATCATGATGAGCAGGCTCGCGGCAATCATGCCGGCGCCCAGCCACACCAGCAGCGCCTTCCAGCGCCAGATGAGGTCGACGACATGGCCGACCGGCATCTTGAGCGCCCACGGGATACCGGCCCAGAAAGCGAGCCCCGCGAGGAATGCCGCCGAGACGTCGAGGTAGTCTTTGACGAAGAAGGCGCCGACGATGCCCGTCAGCCCCGACACCCCGTACGCCGCGTACACCAGCAGGGGCGGCAGATAGGACAGTCTCATTGACGCGCAAAAAGGGGTCAGAGCAAATTACTCTGAACCCTTTCGTTACTTTGGACTACTGCACCCGGATGTCGTTGTCCTTGACGACCTTGCCCCAGCGCGCCATCTGCTCGCTGATGAACCGCTGCGTGGCTTCGGGGCTGAGCGCCGCCACGTCCATGCCCAGCGTCTCGGTCAGGGTCTTGTTGACGTCGGGCAGCTTGATCGCCTTTACGATCTCGCCGTGCAGGCGATCGATGATCGGCCGGGGCGTGCCGGCCGGCGCGAGGATGCCCCAGAAGGCATAGGCGGGCTCCACGCCGCGAATGCCGGCTTCGGCGAGCGTCGGCACGTTGGACATCAGCGCGGAGCGCTTCTCGCCCGTCTGCACGAGCGCGCGGAGCTTGCCGCCTCGCACATGCGAGGCCTGCGCGGCGACCGACGCAATGGCGAGATCGATCTGGCCGCCGAGCGCATCGACGTGCAGCGGGCCGCCGCCCTTGTACGGCACCGGCACCAGCTTCACGCCCGCCGCCTGGGCGACGAGGATGCTGGCGAGGTGGCCGAGCGAGCCTTGGCCGACGTTGCCGATGGTCACCGTGTCGGGCTTCGCCTTGGCCGCTTCCAGCACGTCGCCGAAGCTCTTGTACGGCTTGGCCGCTCCCGTCGAGATGGCCATCGGCGCCGTGCCGACGATCATCACCGGCGCGAAGTCCTTCAGCGGGTCGAACGGCAGCTGCGGGTTAAGCGCCTGGTGCACCGCGTGGGTGTCGAAGATGAACACGAAGGTGTAGCCGTCGGGCGCGCTCTTCGCCACGTACTCGGTGCCGATGATGCCCGAGGCGCCGGTGCGATTCTCGACGATGAACTGCTCCTTCAGCGATTCGCTGAGCTTGGCCGCGAAAAGGCGCGCGAGCGGGTCCACCGAGCCGCCCGGCGGATAGGGCGAGACGAACTTGACGGTTTTCGAGGGCCATTCCTGCGCCAGGGCGGGAAAAGCCACGCACAACAGAACCAGCAGCCTAAAAAGCCACATTCCTGCCTCCTTTTAACTTGAGCATCTCGCGCGCCTCGTTGGGAGTCGCGATCGAAAAGCCCAGCTCCTCGAGAATGCGCCGCGCCTTGGCCACCTGCTCGGCGTTGGACTTCGCCAGCTGCCCGCGCCCCAGCCACAGGCTGTCTTCCAGGCCGACGCGCACGTTGCCGCCCATCACCGCCGACATCGCGGCGATGAACATCTGGTTGCGCCCGGCTCCGAGCACCGACCAGTAGTAGGCATCGCCGAACAGCCGATCCGCGGTGCGTTTCATGTGCAGCACGTCCTCCGGATGCGGGCCGATGCCCCCGCGGATGCCGAACACCGACTGGATGAAAAGCGGCGGCTTCAGCAGCCGGCGCTCGAGGAAATGGGCGGCGGTGTAGAGATGCCCGATGTCGTAGCACTCCACCTCGAACCGGGTCTCGTTCTCCCGGCAGCTTTCCAGGATCTTGGCGATGTCCTTGAAGGTGTTCTTGAAAATGCGCTCATCCGAGCCCGCGAGGTAAGGCTTCTCCCAGCCGTGCGCGAACTCCTTGTAGCGCCCGAGCATCTCGTACAGACCGAAGTTCATCGAGCCCATGTTGAGCGAGGCGACCTCGGGCTTAAGCTGCAGCGCGGGCTGCAGGCGCTCGTCGATGGTCATGGTGGGCGCGCCGCCGGTGGTGAGGTTGACGACCCCGTCGCAGGCGGCCTTGATCTTCGGCAGGAACTGGCGGAACAGCGCCGGGTCCTGGCTTGGGCTGCCGTCGGCGGGATTGCGCGCGTGCAGGTGCACGATGGCGGCGCCGGCCTGCACCGCGCCGATCGCCGCCTCGGCGATCTCATCCGGGGTCACCGGCAGGTAGGGCGACATGCTCGGCGTGTGGATCGAGCCGGTCACCGCGCAGGTGATGATGACTTTTCCTTGGGGAGCGGACATGCTTCGGATTCTAATGCGTGAGGCGAGCCCCATGACAATCACCCATCTCGAGCGCCGGCGCATCGAAGCCGGCGTGCTCATCCCCATGATCCAGGCGTTCCAGCGCGCCTTCGGCAAGGAGCGCGCCAACGAGGTCGCGCGCGAGGC
>DATACE010000233.1:0-2845 GCA_036259215.1 Burkholderiales bacterium
GGGCAAGGCGCCCTTTCCCTTCGATCTGCTCTACTGGAACGCGGATTCCACGCGCATGCCGGCGCGCATGCACAGCTTCTACCTGCGCAACATGTACATCAAGAACCTGATGGGCGTGCCCGGCGGCATCACGCTCGCCGGGGTGCCGATAGATCTGTCCAAAGTAAAGATCCCGGCCTACTTCATCTCCACGGTCGAGGACCACATCGCGCCCTGGCAGACCACCTACAAGGGCGCCCGCTACCTCGGCGGGCCGGTGCGCTTCGTGCTGGGCGGGTCGGGGCACATCGCCGGCATCGTCAACCCGCCGGCGGCGAAGAAGTATCACTACTGGACCAACGACAACTTTGCGCCGACCGCGGAGGAGTGGTTCGCCGGCGCGAAGCAGCTGCCGGGCTCGTGGTGGGAGGACTGGCAGGCATGGATGGAGCGGCAGAATGCCGATGCGCCCAAGGTCCCTGCGCGCCAGCCCAAGCAGGCGCTCGAGGACGCGCCCGGCAGCTACGCCGCGCTGCGCCTCAAACGCGCACGTCCCTAGGCTTTCGCGGGGCTCGGGCCGCCAGCCGGTCATAGAGCCATCCCGGCATGGCGCGCAGCACGAGCGACGCCGCCGCCATCTGCCACGGGATGACGGCGAGCCGGCGCCTGGCAGCGATCACGCGCGCGATGCGCCGCGCCGCCTCGTCGGCCGGCAGCAGGAACGGCATGCGAAAGCGATTCACGCGCGTCATCGGCGTATCGATGTAGCCCGGACAGACGCACACCACCGCCACGCCGCTGCCATGGAGCTCGGTGCGCAGGCTCTCCATCCAGGCAATCGCCGCGGCCTTGGAGGCGCAATAGGCGCCGTTGCTCGCGAGGCCGCGGAACCCGGCCACGCTCGCGATGCCGGCGAGCGTGCCGCGCCCGGCCTCGCGCATCGCCGGGGCGAAAGCGGCGAGCGTCGCGGCGAGGCCGGCGACGTTGACCTCGAGCACGCGGCGCAGCTTGTCCACGTCGGCGAGGTCCTCGCCCCGCGTGCCGGCGCCCACGCCGGCGTTGGCGACCACCAGGTCCGCCCTGCCGAAGTCACCGGCAATCCGGGCAAGCGCGGAAGCATTGGTGACGTCGGCCGGGTAGTGCGTCACGCGTCCGGGAAGGTCGCCGGGAGGAGGGCGGCGCGAGATGAGGCCGAGCTCGGCGCCTTCGGCCGCGTAATGGCGCGCCAGCGCTTCACCGATGCCCGAGGAAGCACCGGTGATGACGACCCGCACGCGGGGGCTTACTTTTCCTTGCGCACGCGGTCGACCAGACTGTCGACCACCTTGAATAATCCGGGCTGGGCCGGGATGGTGTAGCGGCCGTGCACCGCCATGGCGGGTGTGCCGTCGATCTTGTACTGCACGGTGAGCTGCACGGCGCGGCGCGTCTTGCTGCGCACGCCGAACGATTGCACCGTCTCGATGAACTTCTTCGCGTCCACGCCCTGGCGGGTCAGCCACTCGCTGAACTCCTGCTGGTTGTCGGTGCGCAGCCGGTTCTTGTGGATGGCGTCGAACAGCGGGCGGTGCAGCTTGTCGACCAGGCCGAGGGCCTCCATGGCGTAATAGATCGAGGCGTCCAGGCCCCAGCGCTCGTTGAACACCGCCGGCACGCGCCGGAACTCCACGTCCTTCGGCAGGGTCTTGATCCACGACTCGAGCTCGGGCTCGAGGCTGTAGCAGTGGATGCAGCCGTACCAGAAGAATTCGATCACCTCGATCTTGTCGGTGCCTTCGACCGGCACCGGCGGCTTGATTTCGTTGTACTGCTGCGCTGCGGCGCCTAGCGGCAGGGCGAGGAGTACACCTGCTAACAGCGAGACCATGTTTTTCATCGGGACTGCGGCTCCTTGATCTTCACCAGGCTGGCGTCGATGTTGTTCTGCGCCAGCGCCTGGCGGATGCGGTTGATCTCATCGAGCTTGTTGTAAGGCCCCATGCGCACGCGGTACCAGGTGCCCTTGTCGGGCAGGTTGGCCGGCTCCACGCTGGATTCGAATCCCAGGATGGCCAGCCGGGCCTTCTGGTTGTCGGCGTCCGCCGGGTTCTGGAACGAGCCCGCCTGTATGAAATAAACGTCCTTCGGGCCTTCCTGTTGACTGCGCGCCGTGCGCATGCGTTCGCGCAGCTCCTTGTCGGAGACCGTTTCCTCCTGGCCGGGCAGGATCTTGTAAAAGTCGAATTTCGGCTTCTCCGGCACCGCCGCCGCCGCTCCCGAAGGCAGCCCGGCGAGCGCCGGCGGCTTGGCCGCCGCGCCACTCTTCTCCGGCGGCTTCTTCGCCGTGACGAACGGGATCGGCGTCTTGTTGAGGTAGAAGGCGACCATCAGCGACACCGTCAGACCGACGAACAGGCCGACGAACATGCCGAGCAGGAAGCCGCCGGAGGAGCGCTTGCGGGTGGCGGGCAGGTTCCTCGGTCGGCTCATCGCGTTCTACATTTTCTCCGGGGCGCTGACGCCGAGCAGCGACAGGCCGTTGGCGAGCGTTTGGCGCACCGCCGCGCACAGCGCCAGTCGCGCCGCGCGCAGCGCCTCGTCGTCGACGAGGATGCGCTCGGCATTATAGTAGCTGTGGAATTCGCCCGCGAGTTCGCGCAGGTAGAACGCCACCGAGTGCGGCGCCAGCTCCCGGGCCGCCGTGGCGACGAGCTCGGGATATTCCGCCAGGCGCTGGGCGAGCTTCAACTCACGCTCTCCGGTGAGCGGCTCAAGCGATACCTCGCCCAAGCTGGGGGACGATACGGCGGCATTCCCAAAGACACTGCATACCCGGGCGTGCGCGTACTGCACGTAGTAGACCGGGTTTTCCTCGGTTTTCTGCCGG
>DATACE010000234.1:0-1529 GCA_036259215.1 Burkholderiales bacterium
CGGCAAGGCGCAGGACAAGGCGGTCGCCAACTACAAGAAGAACAAAAAGTGAGGAGTCTCCTGCTTTGCGCCGTCGCAGCGGCCCTCGCCGGCTGCGAGAGCATGCAACAACAGGGAGAGGACGCGCCGCGCGCCACCGCCAGCCTGCAGGCCACGCAGGGCAACAAGGCCTTCGGCGAGGCGACTTTCGAGCAGGTGGGCAGCAACAAGGTCCGCGTCGTCGTGTTCGCGCAGAACCTCAAGCCCGACGCCGAGCACGGCTTTCACATCCACGAGGCGGGCGACTGCAGCTCGCCCGACGCCATGAGCGCCAAGGGCCATTTCAATCCGCTCGGCAAGCCGCATGGACAGCCGGGGCCGCAGAGCCACGCCGGCGACCTGCCGATGCTCAAGGCGGCCAAGAACGGGCGCGCCAAGCTCGACACGGTCCTCCAGGGCGTGACACTGGGCTCCGGACCCACCAGCATTGTGGGGCGGGGGCTCATCATTCACGCCAATCCGGACGACTTCAAGACGCAGCCCAGCGGCGATGCGGGCGCCCGGCTCGCCTGCGGAGTGATCCGGCCCGGCTGAGCGAATTATGGAGGAGAGGGGCGGGAAGGGCGCCTGCTTGGCGCCCTTCTTTTATCTAGGCGCCCTCGACCAGGATCAGCCTGCCGCGCGAGGCATTCTGCCGCAGCTCGATCAGCGGCGCGTACTCGGGCGAGCGGTACCACTTCTGCGCCTGCTCCATCGAGGGAAACTCGAGCGCCACGAAGCGCTTCGGCGCCCAGCCGCCTTCGAGCGTCTCCACCCTGCCGCCGCGCACGATGAAGCGGCCGCCGTATCGGGTGACCACGGCCAGCACCTGCTTGCGGTATTCCTCGTAGGTGGCCGGGTCGGTCACCTCGATTTCGCCCATCACGTAAGCCGCCATCGCACCTCCGTCAAGAAAGGAAGCGGACAAGGATACCGAGCAGCGCCATGACTGCAACCGTTTCCACCAGCCCGCGATGCAGCCGCAGCATGAGCAGCGCTGCAAGCAGGGCCAGCGCGCCGGCTTTCCAGTCGAGCGCCGCCGGGTCGAAGGCGTACCCGCGCAGCGGCCCGGCGCGCACCTCCCACACTTGCGCAAACAGCACGTGCAGCGCGAACCAGAGCGTGAGGTTGAGGATGACGCCGACGACCGCGGCGGTGATCGCCGCCAGCGCCCCGGAAAGCCGCTGGTTGGCGCGCAAGTGCTCGATGAACGGGGCGCCCGCGAAGATGAGCATCATCGGCAAAGCAAAGGTGACCCAGGTGGTCAACGCCGAACCGAGCACCGCCGCGCCGAGCGGCGAGAAGGGCGCCGGATCGCGCCAGGCGGCGAGGAAGCCCACGAACTGGGTGACCTTGATCAGCGGGCCCGGCAAGGTTTCGGCAAGTCCGAGGCCATCGACCATCTCGGGCGCGCTCATCCAGCCGTAATTCTCCACTGCCTGCTGCGCCATATAGGCGAGCAGGGCGTAGGCGCCGCCGAAGCTCACCACGGCGAGCTTGGAGAAAAACGC
>DATACE010000235.1:0-31037 GCA_036259215.1 Burkholderiales bacterium
GGCCTGCGCGACAGCGACCGCGTAAACGCCCACAAGCACGTGGCCTTCATCCATTGCGCGTCCGACCGCGAGCGCGCCTGCCGGGATGAGTTTCGCAGGGCGCTGCGCGTGAATCCGGATCTGGAGCTCGCGCCCGCCGAAGCCGGGCACCCCATCTGGGGACCGATCTTCCGCTCGGTCAAAGCGGGCCGCTAGGCCCGTCGGGCATGGAGGCAGCCAAGCTCGGCCGCTACGTCATCCAGTCCGAGCTGGGACGGGGTGCAATGGGCGTTGTCTACAGGGCGAACGATACCGTCCTGGAGCGCACCGTGGCGGTTAAAACCGTCAACATGGCGCTGGAGCGCGAAGGCGCGGAAAAATACGAAGCGCGGTTCTACCAGGAAGCGCGCGCCGCCGGCAGCCTGAACCACCCGAACATCGTCACGGTCTACGACGTGGGCAAAGAAGGCGACGTCGCCTACATGGCGATGGAGTTCATCGAGGGCGTCGAGGTGCGCTCGATGATCGCCGAAGGGCGGGCGGTGCCGGTATCGCAGGCAGTCTCGATCGCCGCCCAGGTGGCCGAGGGCCTTGCTTACGCGCACCAGCACGGCGTCGTCCACCGCGATGTGAAGCCCGCGAACATCATGGTGGTCAAGGAGGGGTTGGTAAAGATCACCGACTTCGGCATTGCGCGCATGCGCGCCGCCACCGATGAGCTCACCCAGACCGGCGTGATGCTCGGCTCGCCCAAATACATGTCGCCCGAGCAGGTGATCGGCAAGCGCGCAGACCATCGCTCCGACCTGTTTTCTCTGGGCGTCATCCTGTACGAGCTGCTCACCGGCGGGGCGCCTTTCAACGGCGAGAACGTCACCGCCCTCATGTACCAGATAGTCAACTTTGCGCCGCCCGCGCCTAGCGCCGTGAACCCGGCGGTGCCCGAACTGCTCGACTACATCGTGGCCAAAATGCTGGCGAAGCCGCTGGAGGAGCGCTACCAGAACGCGCAAGATCTGGCCCAGGACCTCAGGGCTTGCGAGCGGCAGATCTCCACGCCGATAGCGGCGACCATGCCGCCGCGCCCGGCCGGGCTGTCAAGTGGCGCGCAACCCGAGCTTGCAGTGACGCAGGCTCAGGCAGTCGTGATGGCGCAAACGCTCAACCGCACGCGCATCGAGGACGCAGCCCCTGCTGACACGACCGCGCCGCCGGCCCGCGGCCTCGCGCACTCCTTTGACTCGGCCGAGGCAACCCAGCGCCTCGCCTCGCTTACCGGTGCCGGCATCGCGCCCGAGTCAGTTTCCGCAACCCAGGCGCTGAGTTCCATGAAGCCTCCCGACAAGCGCGGCTGGCGCCGGCGCGACTGGCTGCTGGTCGGCGGGGCCACCCTCGCGGGCGTGCTGGCGGCCGCAGCCCTCGTGCGCCGCCGCTAGCGCCTTAGGCTACGGCGGAGACCACGGCTTGCCCGTGCGGCCCTCGATGTACTCGCGGTTGTCGTGCTCGAGGCAGGCGACAACGGCCGCGGGCCTGGGCATCAAGTTCGTTGCCAGCCCGCGCCATGCCGCCCTGCTGCTGGTCACGGGGCCGGTGTCGCGCAACATGGAGCAGGCGCTGCGCCGCACCTATGACGCGATGCCGGAGCCCCAAGCTAGTGGTCGCGGTCGGTACCGCGGCTGTACCGGCGGAATGTTCGGCGAAAACTACGCGACGGTTGGAGCCGTATCGAAGGTCCTGCCGGTCGACGTTGCGGTTCCAGGCTGCCCGCCGACCCGCTCGCGCTCATGCAGGCAATAATACTGACTGCGGGTTACGAGCGGCCGCCGCAGCTCGACGGCATTGCGCTGACCGGATAGCCTTTGCAGGTCCAGCCGGCCTGTCCGCCCTTCAGAGTGGGCATCAGCGTAATCTCGATCGCGTTTCGCTCGTTCCATCCGCGGATTGCGCCGTTTTCCGAAACCACCCATTTCATCTCGCCATGCTTCGGATCGTTTCGTGGCGCGATTTTTACGCCCGCCCCGGCGCCGTCGAGTCTTCCGGATTTGGCCGCCGCCGCGCCGACCTGCTGCTTGGCCGGCTCGGCGCCCGCCACGAGGGCTTGCGCGGCTTCCTTGGCCTCGGCGCCGGCCATTTGAGGCAGAACCACGGCAACCACGAGAAATCCGATAAGGGCGAGTGCCGCGACGGCCAACAGCGCTATGCGCATATTCTTTTCCCCCAGAATGCGACTGCGGAGCGAGCTTACCATGGAGCCCTCGCGGGCGTTCCTTGCACTCAAGGTCTTTTACATGATCACGCACATGATCACGCGCCAGCTGCACATACGCGGCGCCGTACAGGGCGTGGGATTCCGCTATGCGATGCAGCACGAAGCCAGGCGGCGGGGCGTTGCCGGCTGGGTGCGCAATCGCGCCGATGGCAGCGTCGAGGCCATGGTGCACGGCGAGGCGCAGGCAGTGGAAGCGCTCATCGCCTGGGCGCACTCCGGGCCGCCCGCGGCCCGCGTGCTCAGCGTTGAGGTGCGCGCAGCCCCGCCGCAGGCCGGCGGATACGCCGGCTTCGATCTGCGGCCGACCGCTTAGCGCGTCCGCTGGTATCGGCGCGGGCTACCTTGCGCAACGCAATTGCGCACAGGACCTTTCGCCGCAAAAATCCGCGCATCGCCTGATGCGGGGAGGAAAAAATGATCGCCACGCCATCTCTGCCGCTTTCGGCCCACGAGCTGCAGGCAGCGTTTCGCCAGTCCCGTCGTGTGGATCTATCGCGCCTGAACCGCATCCTAGGCCTCGATTCTCAGCGGGGCTTGCTCGAAGTGCAGGCGAACACGCCTTGGCAGTCGGTGGCCGAGCAATTGCGGCCAGGCGACACCCAAGTCCGGCAGCTGCTCGCGCCGCATGCCACCGTCGGCGCAACCCTCGGCCGGAACGCCGCCGGGCCCGACGGGCGTCCTGCCGTGACCCATGTCGAGTCGCTGACCATGGTGACCCCCGACGGCCTGCTCCGGCGGGTCGACCGCTTGACGGCCGCAGAGCTGTTCGCGCTGGTGCTGGGCGGTCAAGGGCTGTTCGGCGCGCTCTACAGCGCCACGCTGCGCGTGGAGTCACTGCTGCGCTCGGTTCTGGAGCCCGAGCCGCTCGAAGCCTTGCCGCCCGGCTTGCCCGCCGGGCCGGCGCGCCGGCTGCGGCTGCTGGTGCCTCCGGCACGGCTGGAAACCTTCATCGAGCAGGCGCGTTCGCGGTGCGCCGAGTGGCGCACCGCCATCGAAGGGCTGCAAGTGCGGCGCACCCGAAACGAGGACGAAACGCTCCTGCGCTGGGCGCTCCGCGATTACGCGGAGGTCACACTCTGGCTCGGGGAGCGCCGCACGATCGGCGGTGCGGTACGCGCTACGCAAGTGCGGCGCGAGCTGATCGACGCGGCCATCGCGCTCGGCGGCAGCTTCCCGATCGGCGGTACGCCCGAGGCGACGCGCGCGCACGCCGAAGCCTGCTATCCGCAGCTCGGCGCGTTCCTCACCGAGCAGCGCCGGATCGATCCTGGCGGCGTCATGACCAACGCCTGGCTACGCCACCATCGCAGTCTGCTGGGCCGCGAGTCCTGCGAGGTGCGCTGGGGCGATTAGCGCTACGGCTTTGCGCCGACGCCTCAGGCCGTATAGAGCAGCTGGACGTTCTCGGCTGCGAGCCAGGCCGAAAGATCGGCGAGGAGCTGGTTGTCGGGGCGCACGCGCCAGGCTTCGCCTAGAACGACATCGCAGACAGCCTTGCCGTTCGCATGGCGTACATGCACCTGGCAGGTACCGCTCCCCTGCGCGCGATACGGCGCCAGCACTTGCTGCAGCCGCTTGGCGTCGGCCTGACCGTTGGTCGCAATCCTCAGCTGGGTAGCGTAGCGCAGGCGCAATGCATCCAGATCGAGCAGGTCTTCGGCCATGACGCGCAGGCCGCCCGAGAACTCGTCGTTTTGCACCTTGCCGGAAACCACCAGCAGCGAATCCTCCTTCAGCTTGTCCCGGTGGCGCTCATAGAGCTCGTTGAAGACCGAAATCTCGACCTGCGCAGTGCCATCGTCGAGCATCACCACCATCATGCGCCCGCGGCGCGTCATCTGCGTGCGCGCCGCCACCACGACGCCCGCCATCCAGACCCGCTCTCCAGGGGCGAGGCGCGCCAGCGGCACGCGCGGAAAGCGCGCCAGTTCGCGCTCGTAGATGCTGAAAAGGTGCGCCGAAAGGTAAAAGCCGAGCGCGGCCTTCTCCTCCAGCAGGGTTTGCTTCATGTCCCAGGGCGGCGTGTCCACGTAAACATGCGATCCGCCATGCGGCGCCTCCGATTCGCCGAACAGGCTTTCCTGCGAAGCCTGCCGCTCTGCCTGCTCGGCTGCCTCGAGCGCACGGGCCACAGAGGCGAGCAGTCGCGCACGGTTGGTCTCTACCGGGTCAAACGCCCCGGCGCGCACCAGCGCCTCGACCACGCGACGGTTGACGACGCGCTTGTCGACGCGGCTGCAAAAATCGAAGAGGTCCGTGAACGCCGCCTTGGCGCGCGCCTCGAGGATCGCCTGAATCGCGGACTCGCCCGTGCCGCGCACCGCGCCCAGGCCGTAGCGCACCGTCTTGCGGTCCACCGGCACGAAGCGGTACTCGGAGGCGTTGATGTCCGGGGGAAGGATGGCGAGGCCGTTCGCCACGCCGTCCTCGTAGATCTGGCGCACCTTGTCCGTGTCGTCCATCACCGCCGACAGGTTGGCGGCGATGAAAGCCGCCGCATGATGCGCCTTCATGTATGCGGTCTGATAGGCGAGCAGCGCGTAGGCTGCGGCGTGCGACTTGTTGAAGCCGTAGCCGGCGAACTTCTCCATCAGGTCGAACAGCTGCGTGGCTTTGGACGTCGACAGGCCATTCTTCTCGGCGCCGGCTACGAAGATCTCGCGCTGCTGCGCCATCTCCTCGGGCTTTTTCTTGCCCATGGCACGGCGCAGCAGGTCCGCCCCGCCCAGCGAATAGCCGCCGATGACCTGGGCGATCTGCATGACCTGCTCCTGGTAGACCATGATGCCGTAGGTCGGACCGAGGATCGGCACCAGGCGCGGGTCGAGGTACTCGACGCGCTTTCCGTGCTTGCGCTCGATGTATTCCGGAATCAGGTCCATCGGCCCTGGCCGGTACAGCGCCACCAGCGCGATCACGTCCTCGAAGCGATCGGGCCGCGCCCGCTTGATCAGGTCGCGCATGCCGCGGGATTCCAGCTGGAACACCGCGGTGGTATTGCCGGCGGACAGCAGCTTGTACGCTTCGGCATCGTTGAGCGGAACCTTCTCCAGCGAAAACCCGGCGTCGCCGAGCCTGCGGACATAGCGCTCGGCCCAGTCGAGGATGGTGAGTGTGGTTAGTCCGAGAAAATCGAACTTTACGAGGCCCACCGCCTCGACGTCGTCCTTGTCGAGCTGCGAGATGACGTTCGAGGTGCCTTCGGCGGCGTACAGCGGGCAGAAGTCGGTGAGGCGCCCGGGGGCAATGAGCACGCCACCGGCGTGCATGCCGACGTTGCGCACCAGCCCCTCCAGCTTCCCGCCGAGCTCGAGCAGCTCCCTGACCTCGTCTTCCTTTTGCTCCCGCTCGGCGAGAAGCGGCTCCATGCGCCGCGCATCCTCGAGCGTGATCATCTTGCCGGGTTGCACCGGGATCAGCTTGGCGATCTGGTCGCAGAAGTTGTAGCCGAGGTCGAGCACCCGGCCGCAGTCGCGTACCACCGCGCGAGCCGCCATCGTGCCGAAGGTGGCGATCTGCGACACGCTGTCCTCGCCGTACTTCGTGCGCACGTACTCGATCACGCGGTCGCGCCCGACCTGGCAAAAGTCGATGTCGAAATCCGGCATCGACACGCGCTCGGGATTGAGAAAACGCTCGAAAAGCAGGTCGTACTTGAGCGGGTCCAGGTCGGTGATGCCGAGCGAATAGGCCACCAGCGAGCCGGCGCCGGAGCCGCGGCCCGGGCCTACCGGCACGCCGTTCTGCCTCGCCCAATTGATGAAGTCGGCGACGATCAGGAAGTAGCCGGCGAACCCCATCTGCACGATGGTGCGAATCTCGAACTCCAGGCGCTCCCGGTAACGGGGGATGTCCTCGTCTTTCGGATTCAGCTTGTCTAGCTTGCGCCCGAGGCCGGCCTGCGCCTGCTGCTTCAGGTAGTCATCGATCGTCACGCCCGGCGGCGTGGGGAACGCAGGCAGGCAGCTCTTGCCTAGCTGGATCGCCAGGTTACAGCGCCGTGCGATTTCGACCGAGTTTTCCAGCGCCTGGGGGATGTCCGCGAACAGCCGCGCCATCTCGTCCTGGCGCTTGAAATGCTGCTCGGGCGTGAAGAGCTTCGGCCGCCGCTGATCGGCAAGCACGTATCCCTGCGAGATGCAAACGCGCGCCTCGTGCGCCTTGAAGTCGTCCGGGTCGAGGAATTGCACCGGGTGCGTGGCAACCACCGGCAGACCGAGCCGGGTGGCGAGCGCCACCGAGCGCGACAGCAGCGCCTCGCCGGCGGGGAAGCCGGCCCGCTGGAGCTCGATGTAATAGCGCCCCGGAAACAGCGCGGACCATTCCTTCGCCAGCCGCTCGGCCGTCTCGGTGCTGTCGGCGAGCAGCGCCTGGCCCACGTCGCCGAAGGAAGCGCCGGAAAGCGCTATCAGACCCTCGGTGCCGCCCTCCTTCAGCCAGGCGCGCGCCACTTCGGCTCGCGATCGATGCTGGTTGCGCAGCCAGGCGCGCGACAGCAGGTCGCACAGCCGCAGGTAACCCGCGCGCGAGGCGCATAGAAGCAGGATGCGAGAGGGCTTGTCGCGATCGGCGGGATGCTGCACCCAGCAGTCGGCTCCGACGATGGGCTTGACCCCGGCCGAGCGCGCAGCGCCATAGAACTTCACCAGACCGAAAAGGTTCGCAAGATCCGTTAGCGCGAGGGCCGGCATGCCATCGGCGGCCGCGCGCTGAACCGCGTCTTCCAGACGCACGATGCCGTCGCTCACCGAATATTCGCTGTGCATCCTGAGGTGAACGAAGTGCGGCGCCGGCATGTCGAAAAAAATTTTACCGGAAAGCCACCCGCCACTACCATGCGCGGGCCATGAACCGCGCGCTAGGCGCCCTGCTCCTCGGCGCGACCTGCATTGCACTTTCGCCGATCTTCGTGCGCCTGTCGGAGGCGGGCCCCACCGCGACTGCCTTCTGGCGCGTCGTGCTCGCCGTACCACCCCTCTGGTTCTTTTATTTATTGAAGGAAAAGCCGAGCCGCGATCGACCGGCGGCGCAATGGCCACTGCTTCTGGCGGCCGGCCTGGCCTTCGCCGGCGATCTTGCGTTCTGGCATGCCTCCGTGCAGCTCACGTCGGTGGCCAACTCCACGCTGCTGGCCAACCTCTCGTCGCTCTTCGTTACGCTGGCGGCCTGGGTGTTCCTGCGAGAGCGGCCCAGCCGCCTGTTCCTGACCGGACTTGGCCTCGCGTTGTTCGGGGTGACCCTGCTGGTACGCACCAGCCTGCAGTCCTCACCCACCGCGCTTGCCGGCGATGCATTAGGCGTAGTCACCGCGATGTTCTACGCCGGCTACATCCTTGCCGTAAAGGGCTTGCGCGACCGCGGCAAGAGCGTGCTTCGCATCATGGCCGTCACCAGCACGCTGACTGCAGTCATTCTTCTGCCGGTTGCGCTCGCCACCGGCGAGCAATTCTTCCCGACGTCCGGGGCGGGCTGGCTGGTCCTGCTGGGCCTGGCACTGGTTTCCCATGCCGCCGGCCAAGGCCTGATCGCCTACGCCTTAGCGCACCTGCCCGCTGCCTTCTCGTCCGTCGGGCTGCTTTTGCAGCCGGTGGTGGCCGCCTTTTTCGCGTGGCTGCTGCTTGCCGAGCCGCTGGTCGCGCTGCAGATCGCCGGCGGACTGATCGTGCTCGCAGGCATTTATCTCGCCCGGCGGGGATCCGCCTAGACCACCATCGCGCGCGCCTCGCCCGCCCCTTTTTCGACAGCGCCGATCTCGTAGACCGTTTCGCCCTCTCCACGCAGCACTTCGGCGGCGCGTTTTGCGTCTTCCCGCGCGACAACCACGGCCATGCCGATGCCGCAATTGAACACGCGGAACATTTCCTCCTCGTCGACGTTACCGGCACGCTGCAGCCACTCGAAAACGGGCGGTCTGGGCCAGGAAGCCTTGTTGATCTTCGCGAGGTGGCCGTCTCGCAGTATCCGGGGGACATTGCCCGTAATGCCGCCGCCGGTTATATGCGCGAGGCCCTTCACCGGCACGGTTTGGAGCAGCCGGAGGACCGGCTTCACGTAGATCCGCGTCGGCTCCAGCAGGTCGAAGCCGGATTGCTCGCGCTCGAGGATTTTGCGAATGAGGGAGTAGCCGTTGGAATGCGGGCCGCTCGAGGCAAGACCGAGGATCGCGTCGCCGGGCGCGATGTCGCGTCCATCGATGATGCGCTCTTTCTCCACTACGCCGACGCAGAAACCGGCAAGGTCGTATTCGCCGGCGGGATACATTCCGGGCATCTCGGCCGTCTCGCCGCCCAGCAGCGCGCAACCGGCGAGCTCGCAGCCGCGCGCGATGCCCTTGACCACCTCGGCGGCGACACGCGTGTCCAGCTTGCCGCACGCAAAGTAATCGAGAAAGAACAGCGGCTCGGCGCCTTGGACCAGCACGTCGTTGGCGCTCATCGCCACCAGATCGATCCCTACGGTGTCGTGACGGCCGAGGGAGAAAGCCAGCTTGAGCTTCGTGCCGACGCCATCGGTACCCGAGACCAGCACGGGCGCACGGTACTTTTTCGGAATTTCGCACAATGCCCCGAAGCCGCCGATGCCGGCGAGCACTTCCGGACGCAGCGTGCGGCGCGCGAAGGGCTTGATGGCCTCCACCAGCGCGTCGCCCTCGTCGATGTCGACGCCGGCGTCGCGGTAGGACAGTCCTTTCGACATGCTAGAGTTCCCCACGGTTTGCGTCATTCTAATGCCGCGTCAACTACCCCTCGACATTTCGCCGGCTGCCGAGCCGACGTTCGGCAGCTTCATCGCCGGCGCCAACGCCGAAGTTCTGGCACGCGTGCGCGCGCTCGCCGAAGGGGCGCTGCAGGAGTCGATCGTCTACCTCTGGGGCGAACCGGGAAGCGGCCGCACCCACCTGCTGCGCGCCGCGGCCCGCGCGAATCCCGGGCTGGTGGTTGCCGACGATGTGGAGACGCTGGACAGCGCCGCCCAGCAGGCGCTGTTCGTCGCCATCAATGACGCGCGCGAGGGCCAGACGGCGGTGCTGGCGGCGGGGCGGTCGGCGCCCGCCGGCCTTGGCTTGCGCGAGGATCTCAGGACCCGCCTCGGCTGGGGGCTGGTCTACCAGCTCAAACCGCTCACCGATGCCGAGAAGGCTTTGCATTTGCGCGCCGAGGCGCATCGACGGGGCCTTCGGCTTACGGACGAGGTGGTCTGGTATCTGCTCCACCACCTTCCCCGGGACGTCGCCACCCTGAACGCGGTGCTGCAGATCCTCGACCGCCACTCGCTCGCGCGGCACCGGCCGATCACCCTGCCGCTGATCCGTGAGGCCTTGTCAGAAAAAAACGACGGGTAAAAACAACAGCGGCGGATTCGTGCCTCGACAGGCCCGGTCCCCGGCATTAGATTCGAGCTTCAATAACCGGAGGTCGCGCAATGCCATCCCGGATTTTTCGGCAGTTCGCCCTGATTGCGGCGCTTGCGGTGGCCCTGCCCGTGCTCGCGCAGTCCGGCCTGCGCGTGCCCGAGCGGGGCGAGCCCGGGCTGGACCCGGCTTTCGCCCGTGGCTGGCTGGCGCCGGACTTCGACCGCTTCGGCTTCGCGAGCACGCACTGGAAGGATGTTGCGGGATTCGCGCCAAGCCAGCGCATGGACTGGTCCTACACCTTCGGCAACCGCCATAGCCTCGGGCTGTCACTCGGGGCCGTGCGCGAATACGAGTACGAGCGCCAGTTCTCCCTCTACGGGCGCTACTGGTTCGCGCACGATTGGGCAGTGAGCGCGGAAGCCATTTCGCGCGAAACTTCGGGTCTGCGACTGCAGGACTTCCGCATCGGGGTGCAACGCAGCTTCTGACGTTACACTCGGGCGCTTCATGCGCCTGGCTCTGTTCGACCTCGACAACACCCTGCTCGCCGGCGACAGCGACTACGAATGGGGCCAGTTCCTCGTCGACCGGGGGATACTGGAACGCGACACGTACGAGGCGCAGAACCGCGCCTATTTCGAGCAGTACGTAGCGGGCACTCTGGACATCCACGAGTACCTGGGCTTCGCGCTGCGCCCGCTCGCGCAGCACCCGCCGCAGGACCTCGCCCGTTGGCATGCCGACTTCATGCAAAGCCGCATCCTGCCCATGATAAGTGCCGCGGCACGCGCGCTGGTGCGCCGCCATCGGCATCGGGGCGACCTGTGCGCCGTCATCACCGCGACCAACAGCTTCGTCACCGCGCCGATCGCGGCCGAATTCGGCGTTTCGGAGCTGCTCGCCACCGAGCCCGAAAAGCACGGCGGCCGCTTTACGGGACGGGTCGCGGGGACCCCCTGCTTCCGTGAAGGAAAAGTGCACCGGCTGGAGCAGTGGCTTCGCGCGCAGGGACGGGCGTTAGGCGATTTCCGGGAGAGCGCTTTCTACAGCGACTCCCACAATGACCTGCCGCTGCTGGAGCGCGTTACCCGGCCGGTGGCGGTAGATCCGGACGAGCAGCTGCTGAAGATCGCGCGGCAGCGCAATTGGGAAGTGCTTTCCCTGCGCAGGTAGAATCCCGGCCCTTAATGATCAAGAGGTTCATCCGGCGAGTCCTCGGGCTGCCTAACGAAGGGGCGTTGCGCGTGCCACGCGAACGGCACGGCTTGTCGCGGGACGCCATCACCCCCGCCGCCGCCAAGGTTTGCGGCGCCCTGCGCGAGGCGGGTTTTTCCGCCTACGTGGTGGGCGGCGCGGTGCGCGACCTGCTCCTCGGTATTGCGCCCAAGGACTTCGATATCGCGACCGACGCGCGCCCCGAGCAGATCAAGCCTTTGTTCCGCCGCGCGCTGATTATCGGGCGGCGCTTTCGCCTGGTGCACGTGCTCATGGGGCCGGAAACCGTCGAAGTTTCCACCTTTCGCGCCGCGGATACCGAGACCGCGGAGAAAGACGAGCACGGCCGCGTGCTGCGCGACAACGTGTTCGGCACTATCGAAGAGGACGCGAGGCGGCGCGATTTTACGGTGAACGCCCTGTACTTCGACCCCGCCAACGAAGAGGTGGTGGATTTCCACGGCGGCCTCGCGGATCTCAAGAAGCGCACGCTGCGTGTGATCGGCGAGCCGGAAATCCGTTACCGCGAAGACCCGGTCAGGATGCTGCGCGCGGTGCGCCTCGCGGCCAAGCTGGGCCTGACACTGGATGCTGCCACGCGCGCCCCCATCCGGGGCATGGCGCCGCTAATGGAACGCGTGCCGCCGGCTCGCCTGTTCGACGAGATGCTTAAGCTGCTGCTTTCAGGCCATGCCAGCGCCTGCCTGCGCCAGCTGCGGGACGTGGGGCTGCACAAAGGGCTGCTGCCGCTGCTCGACGTGATTCTCGAGCAGCCGCTGGGCGAGCGCTTCGTCACCCTGGCCCTCGCGCAGACCGACGAGCGCGTGCTCGCCGAGCGGCCGGTGTCGCCCGCCTTCCTGTTTGCTGCGCTGCTGTGGCACGAGGTCCTGGCGGCGTCGAAAGCACGGCAGGCGCGCGGCGAGCGTCCCATCATGGCGCTTGAGCATGCGATGGACGAGGTGATGGATACGCAATGCGCGAAGCTCGCCATCACCCGCAAGCTTACGGCGACGATGCGCGAAGTATGGTCAATGCAGCCGCGTTTCGAGCAACGCTCCGGCACCCGTCCTTTCCGCCTGCTGGAATCGCCGCGCTTTCGCATGGCCTACGATTTCCTCGCGCTGCGCGCGGCGAGTGGCGAAGTTCCAGCCGACATGGAGGAATGGTGGCGGGCCTTCCAGGGCGCGGACCCGGAGGCGCGCAAGGCCATGTTGCTGCCCGAGACCGGGCCACGCAAGCGCCGCCGGCGCCGGCGCAAGAAGCCGCAGCCGGCCTCGGCCGCGCCCGGAGGGGCGTGACGCAGGCGTATGTCGGGCTCGGTGCAAACCTCGGCGAGCCGCGCCGCCAGGTGGAGGCGGCCCTGAGCGAGCTCGACGCCCTCCCTCGCACCCGGTTAAAGAAACGCTCGTCGCTGTATCGCTCCGCGCCCGTGGGATACCCTGGGCAGCCCGATTACGTGAATGCCGTGGCCGAGCTGGAAACCGGCCTTGGTCCGCACGAGCTGCTCGGCGCGCTGCAGGAAATCGAGCTGCGCCACGGCCGCAGCCGCAGTTTTGCCAACGCCCCGCGCACGCTGGATCTCGATATCCTGCTCTTCGGTGACACGGTCGTTTCACAAGCCGGGCTGACGATCCCCCACCCGCGCATGCACGAGCGCGCCTTCGTGCTGCGGCCACTGCTCGAGGTCGCGCCGCGTGCCCAGATCCCCGGCAAGGGCACGGCGGCAGAGCTGCTCGGCGCGTGTGCGGGGCAAAGCGTCGAAAGGCTGCCTTGATGCAACCCTCTCCGGTGCTGACCTCGATAGGGCTGCTGGCACTGTCGAACGTCTTCATGACGTTCGCCTGGTACGCGCACTTGAAAAACTTTTCGGCCAAGCCGTGGTGGATCGCGGCGCTGGCCAGCTGGGGCATCGCGCTTTTCGAGTATTTGCTCCAGGTGCCCGCCAACCGCATTGGCTATACCGTGCTATCACTGCCGCAGCTCAAGATCTTGCAGGAGGCGATCACGCTGGTGGTATTCGTGCCCTTCGCCCTGCTCTACATGAAGCAGCCGCTCAGGCTGGACTACCTTTGGGCTTCGCTGTGCATCATGGGAGCGGTGTACTTCATTTTCCGTGGATAGGTTTCGCTACCTTGTGGTCGAGGGGCCGATCGGCGCCGGCAAGACCAGCCTGGCCAAGCGCCTCGCGGCGCGGCTCTCGGCCGACCTGCTGCTGGAGCAGCCGGGCGACAACCCTTTCATCGCGCGGTTCTATCAAGACATGGCACGCTACGCGCTGCCCACGCAGCTGTTCTTCCTCTTTCAGCGCGCCCGCATGATCGAGCCCCTCAAGCAGCCCGACATGTTCGCCCGCCCGGTAGTCGGCGACTTCCTGCTGGACAAGGATTTGCTGTTCGCGCGCGTCACGCTTTCCGGCGACGAGTTCGTCCTCTACCAGAAAATCTACGATGCATTGCGGCCGCAGGCACCGGCGCCCGACCTGGTGATCTACCTGCAGGCACAGCCGTCGGTGCTGGTCGAGCGGGTCAAGCGGCGCGCCGCCGCCTTCGAGCGCGCCGGCATCAGCGAGGAGTACCTGGCGCTGCTCGCCGAAAGCTACGCGCGCTTTTTCCATCACTATGCCGCCTCGCCGGTGCTTACGGTCAACTCCGAAAACCTGAACTTCGTCGAGCGCGATGCCGATTTCGAGCTGCTCGTGTCGCGCGTGCGCGGCATGAAAAGCCGGCGCGAGTTCTTCAACCTGGGATGAAAGTCGCCCAGGACATGGCGTCGTTGCGCGTCGCCCTGGCGACGCTCGGCAAGCCTGCCTTCGTGCCGACCATGGGAGGGCTCCACGAGGGACATCTGTCGCTCGTGCGCCTGGCCGGGCGCCATGGACATCCCGTGGCCGTCAGCATCTTCGTCAATCGGCTGCAGTTCCAGCCGAGCGAAGACTTCGAGCGCTATCCGCGCATGCTGGAGCGCGATTGCAGCCTGCTTCAGGCGCATGGCGTCGAGCTGGTGTTTGCTCCGGACGAGCGGGTGCTTTACCCCGAGCCGCAAACCGTCACCGTGCGCCCCGGCCCGCTGGGCGAGGATCTCGAGGGCCGGTTCCGGCCGGGATTCTTCGACGGGGTCGCCACCATCGTACTAAAGCTGTTCAACGCGGTGCAGCCCTCGATCGCCGTGTTCGGCAAGAAGGACTATCAGCAGCTGATGGTGGTGAAGCGCATGGTGCGCCAGCTCAACTTGCCTATCGATATCGTCGCCGGCGAGACGGTGCGCGAGGCGGACGGCCTGGCGCTCAGCTCGCGCAATGCCTATCTCTCCGCGGCCGAGCGCGCGGAGGCGCCGCGGCTGCATCGCGCGCTGCGCAAGGTTGCGAACGGCACTGCGTCACCCGAAGAGGCCCTGCAAGAGCTGGCCGGCGCCGGCTGGAATCCCGACTACATCGAGGTCCGGCGGCGCGCCGACCTGACTGTTTCGCAAAACGAGGGCGAAGAAAGAGTGGTGCTCGGGGCGGCGCGGCTGGGCGCCACGCGGCTTATCGACAACCTTGAGTTCTAGTACTTAGGTTCTAGCCCGGGTATGGCTCGAACGTCATTGCTTCGACCGGGAAGCCAAGCGCCTGGGCCAGCTTGTCCATCGCGTCGTCGGTGAGCTGCAGTGGCTGGAATTCCGCGTCGGCGCCCTTGGAAGTGATGAACGCCTTGGCCGCGTCCTCCGTATTCCATGTGACCACGGGATCGGGCGTCACGCCGGGTACCTGCCGGCAGATCGGAAAGCCATCGGACTTGTAGACGATCGCGTACATGGAATCCCCTTGCCGGAGGAATTTACCCCATGTGGCGCTGCGGCAACAAGGCGAGCGGCACCCGGAAAAGGCACTTTCCTCAGGGACTCCCTGATTGCCACATTAGTCACGGCTCGATCTAATTCTTACGGGAGGTACCGGGACCGCCGCTCCCAACGCACGTCCCGGACCGAGGACCAGCCCCCCACCCACGGGGCGAACCTTTCTGGGGAAGGAGCAACACATGAGCAATCTGCGCGACGCGATGGGCCTGTGCATTCCGTATGGCAGGGAATACTCGCAATACGAAACCGAGTTCGAGCCGGCCACCGGCACCGTCTGGGGCTACTTCAATCCTAAGGAAGGCGCGCCCTGCTACAGCCTGAGCCTGCTCAAGGACATCCTCGAGCACGACCAGCAGCTGATGGCGAACAAGGGCCAGGTGGAGTTCGACGGCATGCTGCACCGGGTGAACTACTACGTCACGGCGTCGCGCACTCGCGGCGTGTTCAACGTGGGAGGCGATCTGGCGCTGTTCTCGATGCTCATCAAGACACAGGATCGCGAGGCGCTCGCGCAGTACGCCAAGCTGTGCATCGACAACATCTATCCGCGCACGCAAAGCTTCTTCAGCCCGACGCTCACCAAGATCGTGCTGGTCCAGGGCGACGCGCTCGGCGGCGGCTTCGAATGCGCGCTCGCCTCCGACGTTATCGTTGCAGAGGAAAGCGCGCAAATGGGTCTGCCCGAAATTCTGTTCAATCTGTTCCCCGGCATGGGCGCGTGCAGCCTGCTTGCGCGGCGCATCGGCATCCGCGCGGCCGAGGAGCTGATCCTGTCGGGCAAGATCCTCACGGCGGCCGAGCTGCACAAGATGGGCGTGGTGGATGTGCTGGCGACCGACGGCCAGGGCGAGACTGCGGTGCGCAACTGGATCGCCAAGAACGCCAAGCGGCGAAACGGCATGCAGGCGGTGTTCCGTGCCCGCCAGTTCATCCACCCGGTGACGCGTGCAGAGCTCGACGGCATCGTCGAGCTCTGGGTCGACGCGGCGCTGCGCCTGGGCGAGCGCGACCTGAAGATGATGAACCGGCTGGTGCGCGCGCAGATGAAACGCATGGGTACTGCAAATCACCACGAGGGCACGGAGCACCTGCCCCAGGCGCTGCCCGAGTCCTGCGTCGCGGCATGAAGATGCTAGAGAAGCTGCGCGAGCAGGCGTGGCCATAGCGCCGTGCCCGCATTGCGTCCGAAGAAGCCGAAATGGCCGATCCGCTCGACTTGGGCGTCGGCCGGTGTGAGCTCGAGGTGGCGCAGCGGAAACAGCCTCGGGTAGTACGACAGCAGGCGCCGGGTGCCGGCGGCGGTGGCGAAAGCATCGTCGCTGATCGAAACCAGCAGCGCGGGACGCTGCAGGGCGGCGCAGCGGTCGAGCAGGGTCTGAACGCGTTCGAAGCCGGGCAAGTTCCCGGCGGGCCGGAGCTCCGGGGAGCGGCGCCCGGCCCATTGCAGGGCGACCTTCGCCGGTAGGTCCTCGCCGAGCCCCAGCCGGCGAGCCGGGAAGTAGCCCAGCAGCAGCGTCAACGCGGGCATCAGGCCGTGCCAGAGCGCCGTCATGGACACCCGGTAGCGCTTCATGTAATCGCCGCAGTAGCCGGTATGCGCGCCCACCAGCACCAGGCGCGCCTGCTCACCGGAGTTTTCTGCGCCGCCCACCAGCAGGCTGGCAAACGAGTGTGCGATTCCGGTGATCTCGGCCGCCGGAAAGCGGGCCCGCAGCCACGCGAGGGCCCCTGCCAGATCGTACTCGGCCCAGTCCTCAATCGAAGCGCGGAAACCGCGCAATGCGGCCGGGCGCGAATGGCCGATGCCGCGGTAGTCGTAGGTCAGCACCGGGAGCCCGGTGCCAGCGAGGTAGCGCGCGAAGCGGCGGTAGCGCACCGCGGGAATGCCCACGCCGCAGTGCACGAGCGCCACGCGGCTCGACGGCGCTGCACTGCGCGGCGTGAACAGCGACGCGCCCAGCTCGTAGCCGTCGAGCGCGCGCAGACGCACCTGCGCGATGTCGCAAGGCTCGGAAACCAAGGGGCTCGTCACCAACCCAGAATAAGCTAACCGACGGACTTGCGCCTTTCCTGCAGATAGCGCTCAAGCTGCGTGCGCGCCGCGGCGAGCTCTTCGGCGAGCGAGCGCTGCAACGCGGGCGCCTGCAGGCGCAGCTCCGCGTCCGACATGCTGCCAAGGCTGGTGCACATACGGGTCAGCCGGTCGGTGCCCATGCTCGCCGACGAACCTTTCATCGCGTGCACCAGCGAGCGGAACTCGTGGTAGTCGCGGCCGGCGAGCACGCGCTCGATGCGGGCGAGAATCGCCGTATTGTCGCTGACGAAGACGCGGATCAGCTTCTCGACGAAAGCGAGCGAGGAACCCAGTTCCTCGAGATGGCCGAGCGTCTCGGCATTGACCACCGCCGGCGCGGCCACGGACACCGGGCGGTGCAGCGGCGTCGGCGCTTCCGGCTTGCGCGGGGCCGACTCGCCTTTCGTGCCCGCGAGCGCCTGGATCTCGTCCAGCAGGCGCACCGTCTCTATGGGCTTGGAGAAAAAGGCATCCGCCCCGGATTCGAGCGCCTCGCGCTTGGCCTCGGGCGTCACGTCCGCCGACAGCATGATCACCGGAAGCCGCTCCCGCCCGCGCGTCATCAGGCGCAGCGCCTGCAGTGCCTCCATGCCGCCCATGCCTGGCATGTTGCGGTCCAGGATGACGAGGTCGTAGGCATCGCGCTCCACTGCATCGAGCGCCTGCTCGCCGTCGTTTACCAGCGTAACCGCATGGCCGGCGCGCTCCAGGATCTTGCCGACCACCTCGCGATTGGTCGGGTTATCGTCGGCGACCAGCACACGCACTCGCACCGAGCCCGCCCCGCGGCGCGCATAGTCCTGCAGCCGCACCACGCCTTCGGTGACTTCCTCCCCCGCCGTGACCGAGTGCAGCACGTTGAACAGCCGCCGCTTGTCGAACGGCAGCTCGAGCACCGAAGCAAAGCCCGACGACAGCACCTCGAAGCGGCGCACGTCGGCCTCGCGCGGCACGGCGAGAATGGTCGGCGGCGCCGGGTTCGGCGCGGCTCGGCGGAAGCGCTGCGCTAGCGTCAGGTCCTCGCCCGAGGCGTAAAGCAGCGCGCTATGGTAAGGCTGGGCGAGGCTGATCTCGGCGACCAGACGCGCGACGCCCTGCTCCACGCTCGCGGCGGCCACCGGCTGCGCCCCCCAGGTGGACAGCGCTTCCTCGACCGCGACGCGCTCCGCCGGAGGAAACCCGACCAGCAGCACGCGTGCGCCGGCGATCCTGCCGGCACCGGCGCCGGCACGCTCGGCCTGCTTCTCGAGATCCACCTCGAGCCAGAACGTGCTGCCCAGGCCGATGGCGCTCTCGACCCCGATGCGCCCGCCCATGAGCTGCACCAGCTGCTTTGCGATGGTAGTGCCCAGGCCCGTGCCGCCGAAGCGCCGCGTGGTGGACTCGTCGGCCTGCGTGAAGCTGTCGAAGATTTTCGCCTGCGCCTCGGGCGTGATGCCGATGCCGGTGTCGCGGATGGAGAACTTGAGGCGCACCATGGCATCGGTCTCCGCCTGCACCGTGACGTGCACCGTGACGCTGCCTTTTTCGGTGAACTTCACGGCGTTGCCGGCGAGGTTGATCAGCACCTGGCGCAGGTGGTGCGGGTCGCCGCGCACCGCCGGCGGCACCTCGGGCATGAGCGAAACCACGAAGTCGACGCCCTTTGCCGCAGCCTGGGCGGCCACGATGCGGCAGGTGCTGTTCACCAGCGCGTGCAGGTCGAAGTCCGCTTTCTCTAGCGTGACCTTGCCCGCCTCGATCTTGGAAAAATCGAGCACGTCCTCGATCAGCCCGAGCATCACGCGCGATGAGCTGCGCAGCGTCTGCAGCATGTCGGCCTGCTCCCGGCTGAGCGGCGTGTCGCGCAGCAGATCGGCCATGCCGATGATGGCGTTGAGCGGCGTGCGCATCTCGTGGCTCACCATCGAGATGAAGCGGCGCTTGGCCAAGTTGGCCGCCTCGGCGCGCGCCAGCGCGTCGAACATGCGCCGCACCAGCGACAGCACGTACAGGCTGACCGCTAACATGCCGAGCAGCAGGCCCACGCCGAGCGACAGGTGCGCGCGCCAGAAATCGTTGACGTACAAGGCAATGCCGAAGCCGACGACGCTCATCGCCAGCTCGGATACAAGGTACTTCGGGCCGAAGCGAAAGCCGCTGCCGAGCGTTACCCAGATATAGAGCAGGAACAGCCAGCCGGCGGGCTCACCGAACACCGCCATGTACCAGGTGATGGCGGCGACGTCGGCGAACTGCGCGAATACGCGCCGGCCGGGCGAGATGACGGTCGAGTAGGCGATGCGCAGGAATATGATCAGCGCGAGCACCAAGTGGATGCCCATCACGTACAGCGGGAGCACGTCGTGCTGGGTGAGCGCGTCGGGCAACAGGTACAGGAACACGAGCGAGCTGATGATCAGGCGCAAAATGCCCTGCTCGTGCTCCGTGTCCGGCCGCGCCTTGAGGCGGGCGCGCAGGTCTGCGAGGAAGCCGCGGCGTGCGGCCACCGTTTCGGCGTTCGCCTGCTGCGCCATCAGCGTTCCGCGGCTCCGCTTTGCGGGTCGCGCCATTCCATCTGGATCTCGAGGATTTCCTTTTGCAGCGCCCCGAACGCCTCGATAAGGCGCGGGTCGAAGTGCCGGCCGCGCTGCGCCATCAGGTACTCGAAAGCTTTCTCGCTCGCCCAGGCGGCCTTGTAGGGCCGGATGGACGTCAGCGCGTCGTAGACGTCGGCGACCGCGACGATGCGCGCGCACAGCGGAATGTGGTCCCCGACCAGCCCGTTGGGATAGCCGGAGCCGTCGTACTTCTCGTGGTGGCCCAGGGCGATCAGCGCCCCCATGCGCACGTACTTCGAGGCGCTGCCCTTCAAAATCTCGTGGCCGATCACCGGGTGGCGGCGCATCACCTGCCATTCCGCATCGTCCAGCTTCGAAGGCTTGAGCAGGATCTGGTCCGGGATGCCGATCTTGCCGATATCGTGCAGCGGGGCGGCGAGCTCGATGGTCTCGGCCTCGTCGCGCTCCAGCCCGATGGCGCTTGCGATGAGCCGGGAATAGCGCGACATCCGGATCAGGTGGTATCCGGTTTCCTCGTCGCGGAACTCTCCCGCGCGGGCCAGCCTCAGCAATGTCTCCTTCTCGCGCTCCCTCACCTCGCGCGTGGCATCCTCCACCATGTGCTCGAGCAGGCGGCGGCGGTCCTCCAGCGCGAGCTGCTGGCGGCGCAGGGTGAGCAGGTTGCGGCAGCGCGCAAGGCACTCGCGGGCATCGACCGGCTTGGTGAGGAAATCGGTGATCCCTGCATCGAGCGCCGCATAGCGCACCTTGCGATCATCGTGCACCGTAACCATGACGATCGGCACGTGCTCGTAGCCCGGCAGGGCGCGCAGGCGCTTCACGAACTCGATGCCGTCCATGTCCGGCATCATGTAGTCGACCAGCACCAGATCGGAGACGTGCCGCGTAGCCCAGACCACCGCGTCCACCGGGCGGGCGAACCCCTCCACGGCGACCCGCTCGTCAAGGCTGCGCACGACCTGCTCGAGGATGGCGCGGCCGGTCGACTGATCGTCGACCACCATTACAGTATTGCGCGCCGAAGGCAGGATCCGCACCTGCGCCTTGGCCATCATCCCCCCGGGTACCATGGTATTGAAGGGAGCCTACCCCCCGCCCCCCCGGGTGTCCAGCAAACCGCGCCGCCGCATGACCCATTTTTTCACGGCTTGTGACTTGGTGCCGGAAGAGAGACTCGAACTCTCATGGTGTTGCCACCGGCGGATTTTGAGTCCGCTGCGTCTACCGGTTCCGCCATTCCGGCCTCGCGTTTCGCACGAGGGGTAAAAATTATAATTGGGCCGGATGCTTGTTTCCGAGTTCGACTATGCGCTGCCTTCCGCGCTCATCGCCCAGCAGCCGGCAGCGCAACGCAGCGCGAGCCGCCTGCTGCGCCTGCACGCCGACGGCGCCCTCGAGGACCTCGCCTTCGCCGACCTGCCGCGCCTGGTGGACGAGCGCGACTGCCTCGTCCTGAACGATACGCGGGT
This sequence comes from Burkholderiales bacterium, assembly GCA_036259215.1. Taxonomy (GTDB): domain Bacteria; phylum Pseudomonadota; class Gammaproteobacteria; order Burkholderiales; family SG8-39; genus SCGC-AG-212-J23. The sequence goes on from DATACE010000235.1 coordinate 20,759, forward strand.
GATCAAGGCTCGGCTTGCCGGCCGCAAGGCCAGCGGCGGCAGGATCGAGGTGTTCGTGGAGCGCCTGCTGGGGCCGCACGAGGCGCTCGCCCTGATCCGCGCCAGCCATGCGCCCGCGCCGGGCGCACAGTTTCGCGTCGGGGATGACATCATGGTGAGGGTGGAAGAGCGCCTCGGCGACCTGTACCGGGTCAGCTCACCCGAGAACCTGGATGCCGTGCTGGAGCGCTGGGGGGCGGTGCCGCTGCCGCCGTATATCGCTCACGAACCGGAGGAAGCGGACGAAGCGCGCTACCAGACGGTTTATGCCGACCGGCCGGGCGCGGTCGCTGCCCCTACCGCCGGGCTGCACTTCGACGCGGAAACGTTGAGAGAAATCCAGTTGCGAGGCAGCCGTATCGCGCGGCTCACGCTGCACGTGGGTGCGGGGACCTTCCAGCCGGTGCGCGCCGAGCGCATCGAAGCGCATAAGATGCATCGCGAGCGCTACTCGATCCCTGCCGAGACGTTGCACGCCCTCGAAGGCCGGCGGGTGCTGGCGGTGGGCACGACCTCGCTGCGGGCGCTGGAAAGCTTTGCGTTGACCGGGGAGCGCGACGGCGAAACCGACCTTTTCATCTCGCCCGGCTTTCGTTTCCGGGTGGTGAAGCGCCTGCTCACCAACTTTCATCTCCCGAGGTCGACCCTGCTCATGCTGGTGTGCGCCTTCGCCGGCCGCGAGCACATCCTGGAGGCCTATCACCACGCCATTCAGCAGCGCTACCGTTTCTTCTCGTACGGCGACGCCATGCTGATCGAGACATGAAATTCACCGTGACGCACCGGGATGGCGAGGCGCGCCGCGGGACGCTCGAGCTGGCGCACGGCGAGGTGCAAACGCCGGCGTTCATGCCAGTGGGGACCTACGGCACGGTGAAGGCCATGGCGCCGCAGGAGCTGCAGGCGCTGGGCGCGCAGATCGTGCTCGGCAACACCTTCCACCTGTGGCTGCGCCCCGGCCTCGACGTCATCGGCCGGCATGGGGGCCTGCACCGGTTCATGGGCTGGGAGCGGCCGATCCTCACCGATTCCGGGGGCTTTCAGGTTTTCAGCCTCGGGGCGCTGCGGAAAATATCGGAGGAAGGCGTGCGCTTCGCCTCGCCAATCAACGGCGATGCGCTGCACCTCAGCCCCGAGGAATCCATGCGTATCCAGGTGGCCTTGAACTCCGACATCGCCATGGTGTTCGACGAATGCACCGCCTACCCCGCGACGCGGCAGCAGGCCGCCGAGTCCATGCGGCTGTCCATGCGCTGGGCAAGAAGATCGAGAGATGCCTTCGATTCTGCGAATGCCCTGTTCGGCATCGTCCAGGGCGGCATGTACGAGTCCCTGAGGGACGAATCGCTCGAGACGCTCGTCGAGATCGGTTTCGACGGCTACGCGGTCGGCGGGCTGTCGGTGGGCGAGCCCGAGGACGAGCGCGAGCGGATCGTGGCGCACGTGGTGCCGCGCCTGCCGCAGGAGCGGCCGCGCTACCTCATGGGCATGGGCACGCCCGAGGACATCATCGGCGCCGTCGGCGCCGGCATCGACATGTTCGACTGCGTGCTGCCCACGCGCAACGCCCGCAACGGGTGGCTGTTCACGCGCTTCGGCGACGTCAAGATACGCAACGCCCGCTACCGCGACGACACGGCGCCGCTGGACGAGAGCTGCGCCTGCACCGCCTGCCGCAACTTCACGAGGGCCTACCTCTACCACCTGCAGAAGACCAACGAGATCCTCGGCGCCCGCCTGAATACGCTGCACAACCTGCATTACTACCAGGACCTGATGCGCGAGCTGCGCAGCGCCATAGAGCGCGGCACGCTGGCCGACGCCTCGCGGCGGCTGCTCGCCGACCGGCAGCGGTTATAATTTTGCGCTCACCTCCCTCCGGAGCCCTGCTTAGATGATCTCCAACGCATACGCCCAGGCCACCGGCGGCGGCGACGCCGGCATCATCGGCTTCCTGCCGATCATCCTGATGTTCGTGCTGCTGTATTTCCTCATGATCCGGCCGCAAATGAAGCGCGCGAAGGAGACCAAGGCCATGATCGAGGCGCTGCAGAAGGGCGACGAGGTGATCACGGCCGGCGGCGTCATCGGGCGCATCACGCGCATCAGCGACGCCTACATCGGCCTGGAGATCGCGCCCAACACCGAGATCAACGTGCAAAAGGCCGCCGTCCAGGTGCTCCTGCCCAAGGGCACGCTGAAAACCCTCCAGTAAGAAGTGAACCGCTTTCCCGCCTGGAAGTACATCCTGATCGGCATCGTCGTGCTGGCGGCGGCGCTCTACACGGTGCCCAACTTCTTCGGCGAGTCGCCGGCGGTGCAGGTGTCGAGCGCGAAGGCCACCGTGCAGCTCGATGCCGCGCTCATGAGCCGCGTGGAGGCGGTACTTGCCAAGGAGGGCATCCCGTATACCGGCGCGCAGCTCGACGCCACTGGCGTGCGCGTGCGCTTCACCGATACGGACACGCAGCTGAAGGCGCGCGACATCGTGGAACGGGCGCTCAACCCGGATCCCAACGATCGCTCTTACACGGTGGCCCTGAACCTGCTGCCGGCTTCGCCCAACTGGCTCACCGCCATCCGCGCGCTGCCCATGTACCTGGGCCTGGACCTGCGCGGTGGCGTGCATTTCCTGCTGCAGATCGACATGCAGGCCGCGCTCACCAAGCGCGTCGAGAACCTCGCAGCCGACGTGCGCACCCAGCTGCGCGAGAAGAATATCCGCCACGGCGGGGTGGCGCGCGAGGGCCAGGTGATCCGCGTGCGCTTCCGCGACGCAGCCACGCGGGAGGCGGCGCGCGGCGTGCTCCTCTCCCAGTTACCCGACCTGGTGCTCGCCGAGCGCGACGACGGCCAAAGCCTGCTGCTGGTGGCGACGCTCAAGCCCGAGCTGCAGAAGAGCGTGGCCGAGCAGGCGGTGCAGCAGAACATAGGCACGCTGCACAAGCGCGTGAACGAGCTGGGGGTGGCCGAGCCGGTGATCCAGCAGCAGGGCGCGGACCGCATCGTGGTGCAGCTGCCGGGGGTGCAGGACATCGCGCGCGCCAAGGAGATCCTCGGCCGCACCGCCACGCTCGAAGTGCGGCTGGTCGACGAGGAGGCGATGCGCACCGGCAACATGGCCGGCACGGACGTCTTTCCCGAACGCCGGCGCGACGGCACCGTGGGCCAGGTGCCGACCAAAAGGCAGGTCATCGTGACCGGCGACCAGTTCATCGGCGCGCAGGCCACTTTCGACCAGGACAACCGCCCGGCGGTCTCGGTCGAGCTGGACCAGGCCGGCGGGCGAGCGATGCGCCAGACCACCCGCGAGAACCTGAAGCGCCTGATGGCCATCATCCTGTTCGAGAAGGGCAAGGGCGAGGCCATCTCGGTGGCCACCATCCAGGGCGAATTCGGCAGCCGCTTCCAGATCACCGGCTCGTTTACGCCTACCGAGACCAACAACCTCGCCCTGCTCATCCGTGCCGGCGCGCTCGCCGCGCCGATGGAGATTATCGAGGAGCGCACCATCGGCCCGAGCCTGGGCCGCGACAACATCGAGAAGGGCTTCAACGCCACGATGTGGGGCTTCATCGCCATCGCGGTGTTCATGTCGCTCTACTATGCCCTTTTCGGCGTCATCTCCGCGCTCGCGCTGGGCGTCAACCTGCTGCTCCTGATTGCGCTGCTGTCGCTGCTGCAGGCGACGCTCACGCTGCCCGGCATAGCCGCCATCGCCCTGACGCTGGGCATGGCGATCGACGCGAACGTGCTGATCAACGAGCGCATCCGCGAGGAGCTGCGCGGGGGCGCCACGCCGCAGGCCGCGATCGCCGCCGGCTACGAGCGCGCCTGGGGCACCATCTTCGATTCCAACATCACCACGCTGATCGCCGGGCTGGCACTGCTCATCTTCGGCCAGGGTCCCGTGCGCGGCTTCGCGGTGGTGCATTGCCTGGGCATCCTCACTTCGATGTTCTCCGCCGTCGTCGTGTCGCGCGCGATGGTGAACCTCTATTACGGCCATCGCCGCCGGGTGCACAAGATCGCCATCGGCAACACCGCCTGGAAATGAGATAGATGGAATTCTTCAAGATCCGGCGAACCATCCCGTTCATGCGGCATGCGCTCGCCTTCAACATCGTCTCGCTCGTCACCTTCCTGCTGGCGGTGTTCTTCCTTGCCACCAAGGGGCTGAACTTCTCCATCGAGTTCACCGGCGGCACGCTGATCGAGGTGAGCTACCAGCAGCCCGCGGACGTCGAGGACATCCGCCAGCGGCTGGACAAGGCCGGCTGGAAGGCGGAGGTGCAGAACTTCGGCTCCTCGCGCGACGTGCTGATCCGCATGCACATCGAGAAAAACCAGTCGAGCGCCGATCTTTCCCAGAAAGTGCTCGCCGTGCTGAACGAGGGGGACCGGAAGGCCGAGCTGCGGCGGGTGGAGTTCGTCGGGCCCCAGGTGGGCCGCGAGCTGGCCGAGTACGGCGCGCTCGCGCTGCTGGTGACGGCGCTGGGCATCGTCGCGTACCTCGCGCTGCGCTTTGAGTGGAAATTCGGCCTGGCCGCGATCCTCGCCAACCTGCACGACGTGGTCATCATCCTGGGGTTCTTCGCCTTCTTCCAGTGGGAGTTCTCCCTGCCGGTGCTGGCGGCGGTGCTGGCCATCCTGGGCTACTCCGTGAACGAATCCGTGGTGGTGTTCGACCGCATCCGCGAGAACTTCCGCAAGCTGCGCAAGGCCGACACAGTCGAGGTGATCAACGCCTCCATTACCGGAGTCATCTCGCGCACCATCATCACGCACGGCAGCACGCAGATCATGGCCACCACCATGCTGGTCTTCGGCGGGCCGGCGCTGCACTACTTCGCGCTGGCGCTCACCATCGGCATCCTGTTCGGTATCTATTCATCGGTGTTCGTCGCCGCGGCGCTGCTCATGTGGATGAAGGTGACGCGCTCGCACTTCATCAAGCCGGCGAAGAAGAAGGACGAGCACGAGGGCGCCGTCGTCTAGGATTTATTTAAGGATCTGGATGAGGTTGCTGTAGTCGTCGGTCCAGGTACGCCAGTCCGCGCGGTCCTCGGCCGGCTGCGCCCCGGCCTCCACGATGGCGCGGCGCTTGAGCACCGCCGCATCGCGCGACACCAGGACCCAGTCGCTTCTCGAGCGCAGGCCGTCGCCTTCGTCTTCCGAGTCGTCGCTGATGAGCACCGCATGCGCGCCGTGCTCTTTGGCGAGGCGCGCGACCACCGGTACGAGATTCAGGAAGCGGTTGGACACGTGGAACGCGACGATGCCGTCCGGACGCACGTGCTTCAGGTAAACGCCAAGCGCCTCGCGCGTGATGAGGTGCACCGGGATGGCGTCGCTCGAGAAGGCGTCGACCGCGAGCACGTCGAAGCCCTGCGCCGCTTCGCGCTCGAGCGTGAGGCGCGCGTCGCCCAGGGCGAGCTCGATCTGGGCTTTGCTGTCGGCGAGATAGGTGAACTCCGTGCGCGCGATGTCCATCACGCGGGGGTCGATGTCGTAGAAGCGGTAGACGTCGCCTTTTTTCCCGTAAGCCGCCAATGTCCCGGTGCCCAGGCCGATCACCCCGATGCGCAGCGGCTTGCCGGCGCGCGACTCGATGGCGGCGGCGATGCCCGAGGTTTCGGTGTAGTACGTGGTGACCAGATCGCGCCGCGCGTCGTCCATGTACTGCTCGCCGTGCATTATGGCGCCGTGCACCAGGCGCCGCAGGTGGCCCGGCTCGCCCGGCGAGCCATACTCCTTCACGCGCAGCACGCCGTAGAAGCCCCGCTCGGACAGGCGCACGTCCTCGTGGTAGCGCAAGCCGTCGTAAGCCGCGGCGGCGCTGGCGCCGAGCAGTACTGCCAGGCTGGCCAGCCCCTGGATCCGGCCAAGCGCAGCGAAGCGCAGCGCAGCCAGCAGGCCCAGCACCACCAGGCCGATGCCGAGCTCGTAGTAGGCGTTGAAGGCGAGCGGCGCCACCACTGCCACCAGCAGGCCGCCCAGCGCCCCGCCGGCCGACACGATGAGGTAGAACGCCGTCAGCTGGCGCGGCGGCGGGCGCATGCGGTAGAGCTCGCCATGGCAGAACAGGCAGGCGAGGAACAGTCCCGGCAGGAAAATCGCGAGCTGCAGCGGCAGGTTGAAATGGTAATCCGTGTCGGCCAGCAGCCAGGCCATGCCGGCGAGCAGCGCCAGCACCAGCAGCCAGAGAAGCTCGGGGCGGTACCAGTTGCGTCCCTCGAAGGCGATGATGAAGCTTGCGAGGTAAAGCGTGAGCGGCGCCAGCCACAGCAGCGGCACCGCGGCTACGTTCTGCGTGAGGTGGTTGGTGACCGCGAGCAGCAGCACCGAGCCGGTCGCCGACAGGGCGAGCCACAGCATTACGGTGGATCTGCCGATCGGAGCGGCTTGCTCCTGCCGCGAGGCGGCGAAAGGGCGCCGCGGAGTGCGCCAGGCGACGATCGCGCAGAGCACCGCAAAGCCCGCGAACAGCCAGGACCACAGACCGACCTGCGGCCCGGCGGAGAGGAACGGCTCGATCACGAACGGGTAGCCGACCAGGGCCACCAGCGATGCGAGATTGGAAATCGCGAACAGGCGGTAGGGATTCTCGCCCGGCCGGGCGCGCGCGAACCAGGCCTGCAGCAACGGACTGGTGGAGGCGAGCAGGAAGTAGGGCAGGCCGACGCTCGCCCCGAGCAGCAGCAGGATGCGGCTGATCGGCTCGTCCTCGCCGGCGGGCTTCCACGCCTCCGACGGCGAGATCGGCAAAAGCACGATTGCCGCCGCGAGCAGCGCCGTATGCACCATGGCTGCGGCCCGGCCTTCGAGCTTCCTGATGAGCAGATGGGCATAGGCGTAGCCGGCGAGCAGCAGCACCTGGAAGAACAGCATGCAGGTCGTCCATACCGCAGCGCTGCCGCCGAACCACGGCAGGATGAGCCGCGCGATCAGCGGCTGCACCAGAAACAGCAGGAACGACGACAGGAAAATCGTGACCGCGTAGCTCATCGTCGGGAGCGCCTGCTCAGGCGCGGCGCGCTAGGTCTGCGGCAAGGCCGGTATAGGTGGCGGGCGTAAGCGCCAGCAGCCGCTTTTTCGCACCCGGCGGAATGGGCAGCGCCCTTATGAAGGCGGCGAGCTCGCGGCGGTCCAGCCGCCGGCCTCGGCTGATCGCCTTCAGCTTCTCGTAGGCATCGGGCACGCCATGGCGGCGCATCACCTGCTGCACTGCCTCGGACAGCACTTCCCAGTTGGCGTCGAGGTCGGCCGCCAGGCGCCCGCGATCCGCCTCGAGCTTGGCAAGGCCGCGCAAGCACGACGCGTAACCCAGGAGGCTATGGCCGAGCGCATTGCCCAGGTTGCGCAGCGCCGTCGAGTCCGACAGGTCGCGCTGCCAGCGCGACACCGGCAGCTTGTCCGCGAGGTGGCGCAGCAGCGCGTTCGCCACGCCCAGGTTGCCCTCGGAATTCTCGAAGTCGATCGGGTTCACCTTGTGCGGCATGGTGGAGGAGCCGACCTCGCCCTTCTTCGCCCTCTGGCGGAAGTAGCCGAGCGAGATGTAGCCCCAGAGGTCGCGGTCCAGGTCGACCAGCACGGCGTTGGCGCGCGCATATGCGTCGAGCAGCTCGGCGAGCCAGTCGTGGGGCTCGATCTGCGTGGTGTACGGGTTGAACTCCAGGCCCAGGCGTTCGACGAAGCGGCGCGCGAATCGCTCCCAGGCGAAGCCGGGGTAGGCCGCGGCGTGCGCGTTGTAGTTGCCCACTGCGCCGTTGATCTTGCCCAGCACCGCCACCGCGGCGATGCGCTCGCCGGCGCGCGCCAGGCGGTGCGCGAAGTTCGCCATCTCCTTGCCCAGGGTGGTGGGCGTGGCCGCCTGGCCGTGCGTGCGCGACAGCATCGGCAGGGCGGCGTGGCGCCGCGCGAGCGCCTTCAGCGCCTCGCTGAGCTGGCCCAGGCGCGGCAGCATCACCGCCTCACGCGACTCGCGCAGCATGAGCGCGTAGGCCAGGTTGTTGATGTCTTCGGAGGTGCAGGCGAAGTGGATGAACTCGAGCGAGCGCTGCGCCTCCGCGTTCTTGGCGAGCTTCGCCTTCAGCCAGTATTCGATGGCCTTGACGTCGTGGTTGGTCTGGGCCTCGATGTTCTTGATGTGCTCGGCGTCGCGCTCGGAGAAGTCGGCGACCAGCGCGTCGAAGGCCTTGACGGTCTTGCGCGAGAAGGGGCGCACTTCGCGGATGCCGCGCTCTGCGCTGAGCGCCTGCAGCCAGGCGAGCTCGATGCGTACCCGATAGCGGATGAGGGCCTGCTCGCTGAAATAGCCGCGCAGCGGGTCGGCAGTCCTTGCGTATCGCCCGTCGAGCGGCGAGAGCGCGGCGAGCGGCGAGGGCATGGGCGCCTATTATAAGGGGATGGCCGTTTCGCTTTCCCGGGTGAGCCGCGAAGCCCGCGCCTGCGAGCTCTGCAGGGAGCACCTTCCCAACCCGCCGAGGCCGGTGTTTCTCGTGGGCGCGTCGGCCCGGCTGCTGATCGTCGGGCAGGCGCCCGGACGCCGGGTGCACGAGACCGGCATCCCGTGGAACGATCCCTCGGGCGAGGTGTTGCGCGAATGGCTCGCGCTCGACCGGCAGCAGTTCTACGACACGTCGCGCATCGCCATCGTGCCCGTCGGGCTGTGCTATCCCGGCACGGTGAATGGCGCCGACCTGCCGCCCTGCCGCGAATGCGCCCCGGCGTGGCAGCCGCGCTTTCGCGCCGCACTGGCGCATATCCGCCTCACGCTCCTCGTCGGGGGCTACGCACAGGCCTACTACCTGAAGGGCCGGCGCAAGGCGAGACTCAGTGAAACGGTGCGGGCGTACCGCGAGTACCTGCCCGAGTTCATGCCGCTGCCGCACCCGAGCTGGCGCAACAAGCTCTGGCTCAAGAAAAACCCGTGGTTCGCAGAAGACGTCATTCCGGCGCTGCGCCGGCGCATCAAGGCGAGCATCCGGACGGTATAATCCGCGCCCTCCATGAAGCTTCTTGGCTCGCCCCTAAGCCCCTACACGCGAAAAGTGCGCGTGGTGCTCGCCGAAAAGCGCATCGAGTGCGAGCTCGAGATGGTGGATGTCGCGCCGCTCGACAACGCGGTCAACCGCCACAACCCGCTGGGCAAGATCCCCACGCTGGTGCTGGACGACGGCACGGCGCTGTACGACTCGCGCGTCATCGTGGAATTCCTCGACAACGTCTCGCCGTTCAGCCGCCTCATTCCCGACGATAACCGCGACCGCGTCCAGGTGCGCCGCTGGGAAGCGCTCGCCGACGGCGTGCTCGACGCCGGCCTGCTGGTGCGCTACGAGTCCCTGCGCGACAAAGGCGAGCAAAGCGCGGCGTGGACCGGCAAGCAGCTCGCCCGCATGCATCGCGGCATGGCGCAGATGGCGAAGGAGCTGAACGGCCGCCCTTGGTGCCACGGCGACCGCTATTCGTTGGCCGACATCGCGCTAGGCTGCTGCCTGGGCTGGCTGGGCTTCAGGAAACCCGGCGGCCTGGACTGGCATGGCGAGTATGCCAGTCTGGCAAAGCACTACGCCAAGCTCCTCGAGCGCCCGGCTTTCGCGGACAGCGTTCCTAAGTAATCACGCCGCCGCCGAGGCAGGTGTCGCCCTCGTAGAGCACCACCGATTGCCCCGGCGTGACGGCCCATTGGGGAGTTTGGAAGTCCACGCGCATCTCGGCGTCGAGCACGCGCGACAGCGTGCACGGCGCGTCCGCCTGCCGGTAGCGCGTCTTCGCCGCGAAGCGCGCTTCGTGTGGCGGCCGGCCGGCAACCCAGCTGGCCTCCTGCGCTGCCAGGCTGGTCTTCATCAGCAGCGGATGGTCGTGGCCCTGCACGACGATGAGCTCGTTCGCGTCCATGCGTTTTTCCGCGACATACCACGGCTCCCCGGCGCCGCCGATGCCGATGCCCTTGCGCTGGCCGATGGTGTAGAAGGCGAGGCCGATGTGCTCCCCGACGATTTTTCCCTCGGGAGTCTTGATGTCGCCCGGCTGCCGCGGGAGGTACCGGTTCAGGAATTCGCGGAACGGCCGCTCGCCGATGAAGCAGATGCCGGTCGAGTCCTTTTTCGCGTGATTGGGCAAGCCGGCCTCCCTGGCAAGCCGCCGCACCTCGCTTTTCTCCATGCCGCCCAGCGGAAACATCACGCGCGCCAGCTGCAACTGCGTCAGGCGGTGCAGGAAGTAGCTCTGGTCCTTG
>DATACE010000236.1:0-4759 GCA_036259215.1 Burkholderiales bacterium
GCGACCATGTCACTACGGCGCAGCTCGCGCTGGACAAGGACGGCAAGTTCCTCGCCATGCGCGTGCATACGACCGCCAACCTCGGCGCTTATCTGTCGACGTTCGCGTCCTGCATCCCCACCATCCTGTACGCGACGCTGCTCGCCGGGCAATACACCACGCCGGCGATCTACTGCGAGGTCACGGCGGTATTCACGAACACCACGCCGGTCGACGCCTATCGCGGCGCTGGGCGGCCGGAGGCGACCTACGTGGTCGAGCGCCTGGTGGAGACAGCGGCGCGCGAGCTGAAGATCGATCCGGCCGAGCTGCGGCGGCGCAACTTCATCCGCCAGTTCCCTTACCAGACGCCGGTCGCGCTGCAGTACGACATCGGCAACTACGAGGCGACGCTCGACGCGGCCTTGAAGCTGGGCGAGGTTTCCGGCTTCAAGGCGCGAAAAGAGCAGTCGCTGAAAAACGGCAAGCTGCGCGGCATCGGCTATGCCGCCTACATCGAGGCGTGCGGCATCGCGCCCTCGGCCGTGGCCGGATCGCTCGGCGCGCGCGCCGGCCTGTTCGAGGCGGGCGAGATCCGCGTGCACCCCACCGGCAGCGTCACCGTGTTCACCGGCTCGCATTCGCACGGCCAGGGCCATGAGACGACGTTCGCGCAGGTGGTGGCCGACCGGCTGGGGCTGCCGATCGAGAACGTCGACGTCGTGCACGGCGATACCTCCAAGATCCTGTTCGGCATGGGCACCTACGGCTCGCGCTCGCTGGCCGTGGGCGGCACAGCCATCGTGAAGGCGCTGGACAAAATCATCGCCAAGGGCAAGAAAATCGCCGCGCACCTGCTGGAAGCGTCGGAGGCCGATATCGAATACGAGCGCGGCGAGTTCAAGGTGGCCGGCACGGATCGCAAGAAGATGTTCGGCGAGATCGCCTTTGCCGCTTACGTCCCGCACAACTACCCGCACGACAAGCTCGAGCCCGGGCTGAACGAGAACGCGTTCTACGATCCGGCCAACTTCACCTTCCCGGCGGGCACCTACGTGTGCGAGGTGGAGATCGACCGCGACACCGGCCAGGTGACCATCGAGCGCTTCACCGCGGTGGACGACTTCGGCAAGGTGATCAACCCCATGATCGTCGAGGGCCAGGTGCACGGCGGGCTCACGCAGGGCATCGGCCAGGCGCTCACCGAGGGCTGCCGCTACGACGCTGCCGGCCAGCTGGTCACCGGCTCTTTCATGGACTACTGCCTGCCGCGCGCGGGCGACGTGCCCACTTACAAGGTCGACACGCGCGAGACGCCGTGCACCCACAACCCGCTCGGCGTGAAAGGTTGCGGCGAGGCCGGCGCCATCGGCGCGCCGGCCGCCGTCATGAACGCAATCACCGATGCGCTCGGCGTGAAGGACCTGCCGATGCCCGCCACCGCGCAGTCCGTGTGGCGCTCCCTCCAGAAACAGGCCGCCTAGGAGAACCCGCATGTACGCCTTCGAATACCACCGACCCGCCACCAGCAAGGAGGCCCTGGACCTTGCCGCCAAAAAAAGCGAGGGCAAGTTCCTGGCCGGCGGCCAGAGCCTGGTGCAGGCGATGAAGCTGCGCCTGTCGGCGCCCTCGGACCTCATTGACCTGAGCGGCCTGGCGGACCTGAAAACACTGAAAGCCGAAGGTAATGCGGTGGTGGTGGGCGCGATGGTGCGCCACGCCGAGGTCGCTGGCTCCGCCGCCGTGCAGAAAGCCATTCCCGCGCTTGCGCAGCTCGCCGGCATGATCGGCGACCGTCAGGTGCGCCACCTGGGCACTATCGGCGGCTCGCTCGCCAACAACGACCCGGCGGCCGACTACCCGGCCGCGGTGCTCGGCCTCGGTGCGACCATCATCACCAACAAGCGCAAGATCGAAGCCGACAAGTTCTTCAAGGGCCTGTACGAGACTGCGCTGGAGCCGGGTGAGCTCATCACCTCGGTAAGCTTTCCCGCGCCGAAGCGGGCGGCCTACATGAAGTTCAAGAACCCGGCGTCGCGCTTCGCGCTGGTGGGCGTGTTCGTGGCGGACTTCGGCACCGGTGGAAAAGATGCGGTCCGCGTGGGCGTCACCGGCGCCGGGCCGAGCGCCTTTCGCCAGAGCGAGATGGAAAAGGCCCTGGCGTCGAAGTTCGCGCCGGAATCGGTGGCGAACATCAAGGTCAAGCCCGACGGGCTGAACAACGACCTGCACGCCTCGCCCGAGTACCGCGCGCACCTCGTCACCGTGATGGCCAAGCGCGCCGTCGAGGCCGCGCTGAAGTAGCGGTCAGTGCATCTTGCTGCGCTCGGCTTTGGCGCGCGCCGCGCCGATGGCCGAGCGCACATCCTTGCGTTCCTCCGGCGGCGGCAGAACCGCTTTCAGGCCGAGAGACTCGAGCGCCAGCTCGCGCATCCAGCCCTTCGAGTGGTAGTAGTGCTCGTCCTCCTGCTCCTCCACCTCTGCGTACGCCTCTTTCAGCGCCTTGCCCTCCGGCCCGGTCATCGCCTTGGCGACCTCACCGATCAGCTCCCAGTTGGCGTGGTCGACCATCTCCGCCATGGTCACGCTTTCGGTGGCGACGCACTGGGCGGCTTCCTTGTCTCCCGCGGCGAGCGCCTGCTCCATCGCCGCGACCAGCGCCGCACCTTTGTCGCGCGTGATCTTGCGTCCCGGCGTCTGTTCTTCCGGGTCAAGGTGCAGCTGCGTGCAGACATCGTGCAGAATCTGCACGTGCCGTTCGGTTTCCTGGTGATACTTCTCCCACTCTTCCTTGAGCTCCTCGTTGAGGACGCACTTCAGCGCCGCCTCATAGAGCTTCACTCCGCCCATTTCATGCTCCAGCGATTGCAGCAGGAGCTCCTTGACCATTTGGGTTTCCATGTCGCCTCCAGTGATGAAGCAGTAGCTCCAGCAACGCGCATGCCCGGCTAGAATCGAGGACTTATGCTTCCCCAATCCATCGACGAAACCCAGAAGCTGCTGGCCGCCGGCGAGTATGTCGCCGACCGCAGCCTCGCCACCTCGCTGTACCTTTCGCTCGCCATGAAGCGACCGCTGTTCCTGGAGGGCGAGGCCGGGGTGGGCAAGACCGAGATCGCCAAGGTGGTGGCCGAGGCGCTCGGGCGCGAGCTGATCCGCCTGCAGTGCTACGAGGGGCTGGACATCGCGCAGGCGGCCTACGAGTGGAACTACCCGCGCCAGATGATCGAGATCCGCATGGCCGAGGCGGAGGGCGCGGCCTCCCGCGAGGGGCTGGAGCAGGACATTTTTTCCGAGCGCTTCCTCATCCGCCGGCCGCTGCTGCGCGCGCTGCAGCCGCTGGGCGCCGCGCCGGTGCTGCTGATCGACGAGCTCGACCGCACCGATGAGCCCTTCGAAGCGTACCTGCTCGAGGTGCTGTCGGACTGGCAGATCACCATTCCCGAGATAGGCACGGTGCGCGCGCAGGAGCCGCCGATCGTCGTGATCACCTCCAACCGCACGCGCGAGATCCACGACGCGGTGAAGCGCCGCTGCTTCTACCACTGGGTGGACTACCCGGACGCGAAGCGCGAGCTCGAGATCCTGCGGCGCAAGGCGCCGCGCGCGCAGGAGTCGCTGTCGCGCGAGGTAGTCGGTTTCGTGCAGCGGCTACGCAAAAGCGATCTTTTCAAGCAGCCCGGGGTGGCCGAGACCATCGACTGGGCGAACTGTCTGGTGGCACTCGACCGCGTGGCGCTCGATCCGGAGACGGTGAACAACACCCTCGGGGTGCTCCTCAAGTACCGCGACGACCTGGAGAAGGTGGCGGGCGAGGAAGCCGCGCGCATGGTGGCCGAGGCCAAGACGGCAGCCGCCGCCTAAGCGCCGAAAGTGCGCATCCCGTGACCGAGGGGCGCCTCGCCGAGAACGTGATGCATTTCGCGCGGCTGCTGCGCGCGGCGGGCCTGCGCATCGGCCCGGACCGGATCGTCGACTGCGTCAAGGCGCTGCAGATCGTAGGGGCCGCTCAGGTACCCGGCGCCCGCGAGGACTGGTACTGGACCATGTCGGCGGTGCTGCTGTCCAAGCAGGAGCAGCGCCCCATTTTCGACCAGGCGTTCCGGATCTTCTGGCGCGACCCGAAGCTCGCCGAGAGAATGATGCAGCTCATGCTGCCCCAGGCGCACGGGCGCGCGCCGAAGCCGGAGGAGCAGCAAAGCCAGCGGCTCACCGACGCCCTGTTCGCGCAGAAAAAGCAGGAGCAGCCGAGTGAAAGGGTCGAGCTGGAAGCCCGCCTCACCTTCTCGTCGCGCGAGGTGCTGCAGCGCATGGACTTCGACACTATGTCGGCGGCCGAGCTGGCGGAGGCGAAGAAGCTGATCGCCCAGATGCGCCTGCCGCTGCCGCTGGTGCGCACGCGGCGCTTCCGCGCGCACCGCGCGGGAACCCGCATCGACCTCCGGAAGACGCTGCGAGAGACGCTGCGCGAAGGCGGCGACGTGATTCCGCTGGTGCGCGCGGCGCCGCGCGAGCTGCATCCGCCGCTGGTGGTGCTGTGCGACATCTCGGGCTCCATGAACCCGTACGCTCGCATGTTCCTGCACTTCCTGCACGCCATCACCAACGACCGCGACCGCGTGTCGGTGTTCGTGTTCGGCACGCGCCTCACCAACATCACCCGGCAGCTGCGCCACCGCGATGTCGACGTGGCGATGACCAAGGTGGCCGACGCCATCAAGGACTGGTCGGGCGGCACGCGCATCGGCGGCTCGCTGCGCGAGTTCAACTGGCGTTGGGG
>DATACE010000237.1:0-3786 GCA_036259215.1 Burkholderiales bacterium
GGAACACCCTGCACCAGGGAGCTTCCGTGAGCTTCACCAAGGCGCCGAGCATGGCGGCCACCATGTTCCTCGGCATGATCCTGATGGCTTTCGCCTTCTGGCTGTACAGCATCGCGGTCGTCATGCTGCGCGTGCGCTGCCTGATCGTGGAGAGAGGATGAACTGGTACATCGTGGGGTCTTATGCCGTTACCTTCGCCCTCCTGGCCGTCGAGGTTTACCTTCTGCTGAGAAGAAAGAGCAAGCTTGAAACCAAGACATAAGCGCATGGCGGCGATCGCCTTCGGGCTGGTGGCGCTGGGCATCGCTACGGCGCTGGTGCTGATGGCCTTCGAGAAGAACCTGGTGTTCTTCTTCACCCCTTCGCAGGTCGCCGCCAACGAGGCGCCGCAGGGCAAGACGTTCCGCATCGGCGGCATGGTGCTCGAGGGCAGCGTGAAGCGCGAGGGCGTGGAGGTGCAGTTCGTGGTCACCGATACCGCGCGCACCATCCCGGTGGTCTACCGCGGCCCGCTGCCGGATCTTTTCCGCGAGGGCAAGGGCGTGGTGGCGCAGGGCCAGCTCGGTGCCGACGGCGTGTTCCGCGCGCGCGAGGTGCTCGCCAAGCACGACGAGAACTACATGCCGCCCGAAGCCGCGCATGCGTTAGAAAAGGCAGCGGTGCAGAAGGCGCAGCAGACGCTCGAAACGCGATGATCCCCGAGCTCGGACAGGTTGCGCTCTCGCTCGCGCTGGTGGTCGCGCTGGTGCAGACCGTCGTGCCGCCGGCGGCGCGCGCCGCGGCGCAGGCCCAGACGCTGCTGGTGGCGTTCGCCTTCGGCTGCCTGGTCTACGCCTTCGTCACCAACGACTTTTCGGTGCACTACGTGGCCATGAATTCCAACAGCGCGCTGCCGCTGCAGTACCGCATCGCGGGCGCCTGGGGCGGCCACGAAGGATCGCTGTTGCTGTGGTGCCTGATGCTGGGCGTGTGGATGAGCGCGGTGAGCCTTTTCAGCGCGCACCTGCCCGAGGCGATGCTCACGCGCGTGCTGGGCGTGCTCGGCCTGGTGAGCGCCGGGTTTCTCGCCTTCATGCTGTTCACCTCGAACCCGTTCGACCGCCTGTTCCCGGTGCCCGGCGACGGGCGCGATCTCAATCCGCTCCTGCAGGACCCGGGCATGGTGATCCATCCGCCGATGCTCTACATGGGCTACGTCGGTTTTTCGGTGGCCTTCGCCTTCGCCGTGGCGGCGCTGCTCACCGGTCGCCTGGACGCGGCCTGGGCGCGCTGGTCGCGGCCCTGGACCACGGTCGCCTGGGTGTTCCTCACGCTGGGCATCGCCCTGGGCAGCGCCTGGGCGTACTACGAGCTCGGCTGGGGCGGCTGGTGGTTCTGGGACCCGGTGGAGAACGCCTCCTTCATGCCCTGGCTCATCGGCACGGCGCTCATCCACTCGCTCGCCGTGACCGAGAAGCGCGGCGCGTTCCGCAGCTGGACGGTGCTGCTCGCGATCGTCGCCTTCGGGCTGTCGCTGCTGGGCACCTTCCTGGTGCGCTCGGGTGTGCTCACCTCGGTGCACGCCTTCGCGGTCGATCCCAAGCGCGGCGTGTTCATCCTGGCCCTGTTCGTGATCCTGATCGGCGGCGCGCTCGCGCTTTACGCCTGGCGCACCTCGCGCATCGGCCTGGGCGGGGACTTCGAGCCGGTGTCGCGCGAGTCGCTGCTGCTCGCCAACAACGTGCTGCTCACCGCCGCCGCCGGCACGGTGTTCCTCGGAACCCTCTATCCGCTGGCGATCGACGCCTTCGGCGCCGGCAAGATTTCGGTCGGGCCGCAGTATTTCGAGGCGGTGTTCGTGCCGCTCATGGCGCCGGCCCTGTTCCTCATGGGGGTGGGTCCGCTCGCGCGCTGGAAGCGCGCGAGCGTTCCCGAGCTTGCGGTGCTGCTGCGCTGGGCGCTCGGCGTGAGCCTTGCGCTGGGCCTGCTGCTGCCCTTCGCCATGGGCGAGTGGAGCGCGCTGGTCGGCTTCGGCCTGGCGCTCGCCGCGTGGATCTTCGTCACCACGTTCCTGTCGTTCAAGGGGCGCCTGAGGCAGACGCGGGCGCACTACGGCATGGCGCTCGCGCACATCGGCATCGGCGTGTTCGTGGTGGGCGTCACGCTGGTGAAGGGCTATGAGAGCGACGCCGACGTCAAGATCCGCGCCGGCGAGACGGTCGCGCTCGCCGGCTACGTGTTCCGTTTCGACGGCGTGTCGGCCGTGCGCGGCCCGAACTACACCGCGGCGCAGGCGAGGATCGAAGTCACGCGCAACGGCGAGCCGGTCACCGTGATGCGTCCGGAGCGGCGCGTCTACACGGTGCAGGAGCAGGTCACGACCGAGGCGGCCATCAACCCGGGGCTCACCCGCGACCTTTACGTGTCGCTCGGCGATCCGCTGGGCGAGGACGGCACCTGGCTGCTCAAGGTGCAGCACAAGCCGTTCATCGACTGGATCTGGGGCGGCTGCCTGCTCATGGCGCTGGGCGGTCTGCTCGCGGCGAGCGACCGGCGCTACCGGGTGTCGATCAAGACGCGCGCCCAGGACGCGAAGGTGGCGGCGTGAGGGCGTACTGGGTGGTCGGCATTTTCGCCGCGCTGGTGGCGCTGCTCGCAGTGGGGCTGACCCTCAACCCGCGCGAGGTGCCATCGCCGCTCATCGGCAAGCCGGCGCCCGGGTTCGAGCTGCCGCTGCTCCACGCCCCGGACAAGACCTTCTCGCAGAAGGACATGCTGGGCAGCGTGTGGATCCTCAACGTGTGGGCGTCGTGGTGCCCGCCGTGCCTGGTGGAGCATCCGGTGGTCACCGACCTCGCACGCTCGGGCCTCGCGCCGGTGGTGGGCCTGAACTACAAGGACGCGCGCGAGGACGCGCTGCCGTGGCTCAAGCGCAACGGCGACCCGTACAAGCTCTCGGTGTTCGACGTCAAAGGGCGCATCGGCATCGACTACGGCGTCTACGGGGTGCCGGAAACCTACGTCATCGACCGCCAGGGCGTGATCCGCTACAAGCACATCGGGCCGCTCACGCCGGAGATTGCGCAGCAGAAGATCCGGCCGCTGGTCGCGGAGCTCAACCGCCGTGGCTAGGCTTTTTCTGTTCCTGTCGGTCCTCTGCGCGGGTGCTCTGGCCCAGGACAATGCGAATCTGGACAGGCGCGTAGCCGACCTCGCGCACGAGCTGCGCTGCCTGGTCTGCCAGAACCAGACCATCGCCGACTCGAACGCGCCGCTCGCGGTCGACCTGCGCAACGAGATCCGCGCGCAGCTTGCCGCCGGCAAGAGCGAGCGCGACGTGATCGACTTCATGGTCGCGCGCTACGGCGACTTCGTGCTCTACCGCCCGCCGTTCAAGGCTGCCACGCTCGCGCTGTGGCTGGGACCGTTCGTGCTGCTCGCGCTCGGCGCCCTTGTCTTCTGGCGCCGCGTGGCGCGCCGCCGGCCGCAGCACGCCGATCTTTCCGACGCCGATCGCGCCCGGGCCGCCCGGCTGCTCGAATGATTGCGTTCTGGCTGATCGGCGCCGCGTTTGCGGCGGCGGTGCTTGCCTGGGTGCTGTGGCCCCTGCTGTCGCGCCAGTCCGGCGCTGCGGTGTCGCGCCAGGCGGTCAACGTCTCCATCTACCGCGACCAGCTGCGCGAGCTGGAAGCCGACCTCGCCGGCGGCCGCCTCGCCGCGGCGGATTACGAGCGCTCGCGCGCCGAGCTCGAGGCGCGCCTGCTGGAGGACGTGCGCGAGCCCGACGCCGCGGCCGGCCGCCCCGCC
>DATACE010000238.1:0-15646 GCA_036259215.1 Burkholderiales bacterium
CCCGAATTAGGGATCATATGAAATTGCTTGAGATCACGGGAAAAGTCGCGGTTGTTACCGGGGGCGCCAAGGGTATAGGCGCAGCGACGGTGAAGCTGTTGCGCGAGGCGGGAGCGCGCGTGGAGTCGCTCGACATCGAGAGCGGCTGCGACGTGACCGACGAGCGGGCGGTAAAGGCGGCTTTCGCGCGCATCGGCGAGATCGACATCCTGGTGAATAACGCCGGCAGAGCGATCCGCAAGAACGCGCTGGAGATCAGCCAGGAGGAATGGCAGTCGGTGCAGGACCTGAACGTGACGGCGGTGTTCCTGTGCTCGCGCAATGCCGCGCCCTACATGAAGCGGCGCGGCGGCGGCGCTATCGTCAACCTCGCCTCGATCATGGGGCTGTCCGGTGGCATCTATCCGAACGCCTCCTATCAGGCGTCCAAGGGCGCAGTAGTGAACCTGACACGCGCGCTGGCTCTCGAATGGGCGGCGTACGACATCCGCGTCAACGCGGTGGCGCCGACCTACGTGCGCACCGACCTTACCGTGCCGATCTTCGGGAACCCGGAGATGATGAAAACCGCGATGGCGCATACCCCGCTCGGGCGCTTTCCCGAGCCCGAGGAGATAGCCGCGGCCATCCTTTATCTGTGCAGCCCGGCGGCGCGCTGCATTACCGGCGTTACGCTGCCGGTGGACAGCGGCTACCTCGCGCGCTAGCCCCACACCTCGCGGGCGGCTTCCACGACCAGCTCCAGCTTGCGCCATTGCTCGTCCTCGCTGAGCTGGTTGCCGTGGTGCGTGCTCGAGAAGCCGCATTGCGGCGACAGGCGCAGGTTCTCCAGCGGCACGTAGCGCGCCGCTTCGTCGATGCGCCTTTTCAGCGCGTCCTTCGATTCCAGGGCGCCGGACTTGGTGGTCACCAGCCCGAGGACTACCTTCTTGCCCTTGGGCAGCCGGCGCAACGGTTCGAAGCCGCCGGCGCGCTCGGTGTCGTACTCCATGAAAAAGCCGTCGACGTCCGCGGAAAACATGCCTTCGAGCACCTCGTCCTGATAGCCCCCGGAAGCGAACCAGGTGCTGCGGAAGTTGCCGCGGCAGGTATGCATGGTGACTGCCATGCCCGCCGGGCGATCGCGCAGCGCACGGTTGATGGCGCCGGCATACGCGCGCTCCAGGCCGGCCGGCTCGTCGCCGTTGTTGCGGAAGTTCTCCCGCACCTTCGCATCGCACAGATAAGAAAATCCAACGTCGTCCAGCTGCAGGTAGGTGCAGCCCGCGTCGGCCAGGTGGCGTATCGCCTGGCGCCAGGCGTCGCCGGCGTCTGCCCAGAACTGCTCGAGGTCGGGATACACTTCTCGCGAGATGGCGTTGCGTCCGCCGCGAAAATGCAGCGAGCCCGGCGAGGGCATGCAGAACTTCGCGGTTCTCTTCGTCGCGGACTTGAGAAACGAAAAGTCCGAAACCATGATGGGCTTCGTGCACCTAACCTTGCCGGTCACCGTGGCCATCGGCGGGACATCCTGCGCCTGGAAGGTCATGCCGACCACCGACTTGAGGGTGACGCCGTCCATCTGCCGCATGAAATCGAGGTGCCAGAAATCGCGCCGGAACTCGCCATCGGTGATGCTTTGCAGGCCGACCGCCTCCTGCTTCTGAATCGCCTTGCGGATCGCCTCGTCGACGAAGGCGTGGTCGTTGCGCTTGCGTGCCTCCGCGACGCCGGCCGGGCGCAGGAGGCTGCCGACGTGGTCGGCATGGAATGGTGGGTTCATCCCCGTGATGTTACCTCCGCCGGTTACCGACGCCTGCCGCGTCTAGACGCGCCTAAGCGCGGGCTCGCAGATCCGTAATGCAGCCTTGCGGCGTTTGCAGGGGGCTGTCGGGCCGGTTATAGCGTGGCAGCTGGCCCTGCCGGCCCACGCAGGCGGCCAGCAGATCGCTTTCGCGGGTTTTCGGCGTCGCGGTCGCCTCCCAGGAAAAGTGCGAAGCGCCGATCACGCCGGCCTGCCGCAGGGCGAGGTGCTCCCTCAGCCGGTCGCGCAGCGAGGTATTCCAGGGAGTATGGCCGATATAGACGCATTCGTCGGCGTCCCACAGGGTAAACACACCCTGCTGGTCAGGGGTTTCCCGGACACAGTCGGTACTCAGCTGCCACCTCAGGCTTGCTACCGGCATAGTCCAAACGTAGCAGCCGCCGTGCCTGATCAGTAGCCCGCCTGAAAATCGACCAGGTTCTCCGGCTCCTCGCCACGGCGCACGCGCTCGATGTTGTCGAGCACCTTGGGCAGCGCCGTGCGCGGCTCGGTGAGCGCGGCGATATGCGGGGTGACGGTGACGCCGGGATGGCGCCATAGCGGGCTCGCGGGCGGTAAAGGCTCGGTGTCGAACACATCGAGATAGGCGTGCGCGAGCTGCCCGGCGTCGAGCGCGGCGAGCAGGTCCTCCACGACGAGGTGCGCGCCGCGCGCAAGGTTGATGACGCAGCCACCCGGTTTCATCAGCGCAAAAGCCCTCTGGTTCAGCACGCCTTGCGTGTCGCGGGTAAGCGGCAGCAGGCAGACCAGGGCATCGCACGCCGGCAGCATCGACGAGAGCTCGGTGAAGCTCTGCACGCCGGGAATGCGCTTGGGCCGGCGGCTCCAGCCGGCGACGTTGAAGCCGAGCGCGAGCAGCTTGCGCGCCGCGTCGCCGCCCAGCTCTCCCAGTCCAAGCAGGCCGACGGTGCGGTCTGCCGCCAAGCGCTGCTCGATGCGTCGCCAGCTCGCGGCTTGCTGAAAGCGGCGGTACGCATGGAAATGCCGATGCCAGTCGAGCACGTGCGCGAGGACGGTTTCGGACATAGCCGCGACCATGCCGGGATCCACCAGGCGCGCGAGCGGCACGCCGCGCGGCAGCGCAGGATCGGCGAGCAGCTTCTCCACGCCCATCCACAGCGACTGGATGAGCTTCGGTCGACCCAGGCGCTCGAAAGTCCCGGCGGGCGGGGCCGCGACAAGCACGACGTCCACGTCCTTCGACGGCGAAACGGTGAGTTCGTCGTGCGGCAGGCGCTGCCGCAGCAGCGGCAGCCAGGCTTCCGGGTTTTCCGAGGTAGAGGCGAACAGGATCTTCACTGCGCGCCGATGGTAGCATCGGCGGAAAATGAAGCCGCCCTTTCGCGCCGATCACGTGGGCAGCCTGCTGCGGCCGCCGGGGCTCGCGCAAGCCCGCAAGACGAACGACCGGGCTTTTCAGGAGGAAGCCATCCGCCGGGTGGCAGCGCAGCAGGAGGCCATCGGCCTGGAGGCGATTACCGACGGGGAGTTCAGCCGCGACTGGTGGCACCTGGACTTCATGGCGCAGCTCGACGGCGTGACGGTGACGCGCAATCCCGGGCCGAAATTCGGCGGCACCGAGGAGCAGCCGCCGATCCCGGCGGTGACCGGCAAGCTCGCCTATTCGAAGCCCGTCATGGTGGACGATTTTTCGTTCCTGAAGCGCCTCACGAAGAGGACCGCGAAGTTCACCATTCCCTCGCCGTCCATGCTGCACCTGCGAGGCGGTCGCGCTAGCATCTCGAAGCAGGCTTATCCGGACATGGAGGAGTTCTGGCACGACGCCGCGGCCGCCTATCGCGCCGCCATCGCCGCGTTCGCCGAAGCGGGCTGCACCTACCTTCAACTCGACGACGTCGCCTTCTCCTACCTGTGCGACCCCCGGATCCGCGAAACCTGCCGCCGCAACGGCGACGACCCGCAGGCGCTGCCCCGCATTTACGCCGGCGCCATCAACCGCGCGCTGCAGGATCGGCCGCCGGGCATGGCGGTGACCCTGCATACCTGCCGCGGCAACTTCAAAAGCGCGTGGGTGGCCGAAGGCGGCTACGAGCCGGTGGCCGAGGCGATGTTCTCGTGCGCAGTCGATGGCTTTTTCATGGAGTTCGACAGCGCACGCGCCGGCGGCTTCGAGCCGCTGCGTTTCCTGCCCCCTGGAAAAAAGGCGGTGCTCGGCCTGCTGACGAGCAAATCGCCCGAGCTCGAGTCCAAGGAGTCCATCAAGAAGCGAATCGACGAAGCCACCCGTTACGTGCCCCTCGAGGACCTGTGCCTGTCGCCGCAGTGCGGCTTTTCCAGCACGCATCACGGCAACCAGCTCGCGCAGGACGAGCAATGGCGCAAGCTCGAGCGGCTGGTCGAAATTTCCAAGGAGATATGGCGATGAGCAGCGAGCAGGAAATCCTGGCACTGGAAGACAAGCGCTTCGCCGCGATGACGGCGAAGGACTTCAGCGCGCTGGAGCAGATGGTGCACGAGCAGCTCCTCTACACGCATTCGTCCGGCGTCACCGACACCAAAGCGAGCTGGCTCGACTCCATGAGAAGCGGCAACGTGAAGTACAAGAGCGCGCGCTGCGACGAGCGCAAGGTGCGTATCGTGAACGACGTGGCGCTGGTCAACGGCAAGGCGCACATCGAGGCCGACATCGGCGGCCAGCCGCGCACGCTGAAGCTCCTGTTCCTCAATGCGTGGGCAAAAACGCCGCAGGGGTGGAAATTCGTCGCCTGGCAGTCCTGCCCGCAGCCCGGTTGAGCCCTTTCGCCGGTCGCCGCGAGGACGACCGGCTTCTCACCGGACGCGGCCGCTATACCGCCGACTGGAATTTCCCGGGCCAGCTCTACGCCTGCTTTCTGAGGTCGGAGCGCGCGCACGCGATCCTGAAAGGATTGAGCGTTCACGCAGCGCGGGCGGCGCCCGGCGTCGTCGCCGTCTTCACCGGCGAGGACGTGGCGCACTTCCGGACGCCGCCGCCCATGGTGAAGTACCCGCTCAAGGTGCCGCATCGCGACGTGCTGGCGCGCGGCAGGGTGCGCCATGTGGGACAGGAGATCGCCCTGGTGGTGGCTACGACAGCCGCCGCGGCGCAGGACGCGGTGGAGAGGATCGAGCTCGAGTTCGAGGACCTGCCTGCGGTGGTCGATGCCGTCGAGGCGCTTGCCGAGGGCGCGCCGCGGCTCCACGACGATGTCCCGGGCAACCTTGCCGCCGTTTACGAGTACGGCGACGCCGCGGCCACCGCCGAGGCGATCGCGAGCGCGGCGCACGTCGAGCGCCTTACGCTCGACTCGACGCGCGTCTCCGGCACGCCGATGGAACCGAAGGCCTGCACCGTCGTGTACCACGCCGCCGGCGACAGCTACGACGTCTACGCCAGCTCGCAAGGCATGTCGATGATGCTGCCCAACTTCACGGCGATTACCGGCGTGCCCGCCGAGCGCATCCGCTTGCATGCGCAGGACGTCGGCGGCGGCTTCGGCATCCGCTCGCAGGCCTACCCCGAGTACTGCGCCTTGATGTACGCGGCCAAGGCGCTCGGCAAGCCGGTGAAGTGGGTCGGCTCGCGATTCGAAACCATCGTCAGCGACCACCATGGACGCGCCGCGCTGCTGGAAGGCGAGCTCGCCGTGGACGGCGCAGGCGGGTTTACCGCGCTGCGCGTGCGCTGGACCTGCAACATGGGCGCGTACCTGTCGCAGGCCGGGCCCCTTATCAACACCGTCAACCCGGCCACGCACGCCATCAACGCCTACCGCATTCCGCGGCTTTTCGGGCAGCACCGGCTCGTGCTGACCAACACTACGTCGCAGACCGCTTACCGCGGCGCCGGGCGACCCAACGTCTCGTACCTTGTCGAGCGGCTGGTCGACGAGGCGGCACGTAAGACCGGCATTGACCGCGTCGAGCTGCGCCGGCGCAACCTCATTCCGAAGGCCGCCTTTCCCTACAAGACCCCCGCGGGCTCCACCTACGACAGCGGCGACCCGCCGGGAGAGCTGGCGAAGGCGGTTCGCTTCTCCGAGTGGGAATCCTTCGAAGCGCGCAGAAAAGCGAGCCGTGCCCGGGGCCGCTTAAGGGGAATCGGGCTCGCCTTGTTCGTCGAGCCCTCGGGCGGCGGCGCCTCGCCGCAGGAGCAGGCAGCGATCAAGTTCGGCGCGTCAGGCGAGGCAAGCCTTTACGTGCTGTCCGGTCCTTCAGGCCAGGGGCACGAAACGATGTTCGCGGATATCGTCGCGCAGGCCTTCGGCATCGCCCCGGACAGCATCAGCGTGAAGCCGAGCGACCCGGACGGCCCTGCGCTCATCGGCGGCGGGACGGTGGGCTCGCGCTCCATGATGTCGCACGGCAGTGCGCTGCTCGCGACCGCGCGCGAAGTAATCCGGAAAGGCTTGGCGCTGGCCGCCCGGCATCTCGAAGCCGCCGCCGCAGACGTGGAGTTCAAGGATGGCTGGTATCGCGTGAAAGGCACGGACCTGGCGGTCGCCTTCACCGATGTCGCGAGGCGCTACGCGAGCGAGCTCGATACGCAGGGCGCAATCCCCACCCCAGTGGCCTTTCCAGGCGGTGCCCATGTTGCCGAGGTGGAAATCGATGCTGAAACCGGCGTGGTCGAGGTCGTGGGCTACGTGGCCGTCGACGACAGCGGGCGCGTGCTCAACCACACGCTGGTCGAAGGGCAGCTGCACGGCGGCATCGTGCAGGGCCTCGGCCAGGCGCTCGCGGAGCATTGCGTCTATGACGCCTCCGGGCAGCTGCTGACCGGCAGCTTCATGGATTACGCGATGCCGCGCTCGGACATGCTGAAGGACGTGAAGCTCTTCGATCACTCGGTACCTTCCCCTAGCAACCCGCTTGGCGCGAAGGGGGCGGGGGAGGCGGGCACCACGGGCGCGCTTGCCTGCGTAGCGAATGCGGTGATCGACGCGCTGCGCCCGCTTGGAATCCAGCATTTGGACTTTCCGTATGCGCCCGCGCGCGTATGGCTCGCGATAAAGAAAGCCAGGCCGGCTTAGGGCCGGGCCTACGTGTTGCTGCCGAACATTCCTTTCGCCTTTTCAGCGATGCCGGCGCCCTGGCCGCCGCCGCCCGAAATGGCACCGTCGAGCTGCGAGGCGACCGGACCAGGCAGGTGCTGCTTGAGGTAGCCGACGACGGTATCGACGGCGGTGCGGGCCTTGTCTTCGGGAATCCCGGTACGCTGGGTCACTTGATTGACGAGCTGTTGCATGGAGCATCCATTAGCGGTTCGCGCGATCGAATGGTCGCCCTCGGACCCGGAAGCACGATTCAGTCCATGCCCAGGAGCCTGAGCGCGTTGCCAAAGTAGATTTTTCGCTTGTCCCCTTCCGGGAGGCCAAGCGCCTCGATCGAGCGGATGCCCTCGCGGATGAACATCGGCCCGCCCTCCGGATCGAAGGGGCAGTCGCTGGCGAACACCACGCGATCGGCGCCGAAGAAGGCAAGGCCGCAGGCGAGCGGCGCCGATGCGCCGCCGAGCACCGTGTCGCCGTAGAACATCTTGAAATACTCGATGGGAGGCTTGTGCAGCCGCTTCAGTACCTGGGATTCGTCCTCGTCGGTGCTGCGCGAGCCGAGCTGGGCCCAGAGGGTTTCCGCCCTTCCGGCGAAGTAGGGAATCATCCCGCCGCAGTGGTGCGTGATGATGCGCATATTCGGCAGCCGCTGCAGCAGCCCGGAGAACACGATGCGCGCCATGGCGACGCTGGACTCGAAAGGCCAGCCCAGCACCTGCCATATTTCGTACTTGGACTTCGGCTCGCCCGGGTAGTCGGCGCGGCTTGCCGGGCGCGCCGGGTGCATCCAGATCGGCATGTCGTGGTGGTTGGTTATGCGCTCGAATACCGGGAAAAATTCCGGGTCGTCGAGCGGCCGCCCGGCAACGCTGGAAACGATCTGGATTCCCTTGGCGCCCAGCTTTTCGACCGCGCGGTCCATTTCCTTCAGCGCTTCCGGGACGTTGTTCATCGGCAGCGAGGCTACAAAAGCGGGAAACTCGGTCGGCCAGCGGCGGCACATCTCGGCCATGCCGTCGTTCGCCACGCTTGCGAACTCAGGCGATCGCTCGGGGCCGCCGATCAGCTCCGGCGCCGGCAGCGACAGCGTAAGGACCTGCTTCACTTCTGGAAATTGCTCGCGCAGCATGGCGACGCGGTGCTCGATGTCCCAGAGCATGCGCAGGCCGCTCATGCGCTTCACCATGCCGGGTTCCTTCGAATGGGCCTTGACCAGCTCGAGATAGGCCGGCGGCATGACATGGTTGAAAATATCGATCTTCATGAGCGACGTTCTCCAAGCCGTGGAAGCGGCCAGGCTGCTGGGCCGCTGGACCCTTATAGCAGAGCGTCACGCCGGCGGCTGCTCTTGCTGCCCGGGGCTGGGCGATGTCGCGATGGATGAGCTGGAGGGCCGGGTGCTCGCCTGGCTGCGCGAGCGCCATGCGCCGCTTCGCGAGCGCGGCAGCCTGAGCGCCCTGCTCAGGGAGTGCATCGAGAGGAAAACCACCGTGGATCCGAGCCTCTTCGGCGATCTGGCTGAGGCGCTCGATCACCTGGAGCGCGTGCAGGCCGGCCTGGGCTAGGCCCGCTTCAGCGCCTGGAGCGACTGCGTGATGAGGCCGGCGCCGCTGTCGAAGCGCCGCTTCGCACCGGCATAGTCGCCGTTCTTGGCCCGGCTCTCGATATCGGCGAATAGGTCGCCGAGCGCCCGGGCGCCAAGCTGCCGGCTGGTGCCTTTCAGAGTGTGGGCGGCGCGCGTGGCGCCCTTGACGTCACCGCGGGCGACGCAATCGGCGAATGCCTCGCGGAAGCCTTCCAGGCTGCCTTCCAGAGTGCGGATGAAGCCGGCGAGCACGTCGTCGCGCCCGGTGGCGCGCTCGATGTAGCGGATCTCCTCGATGCACTGAGGGTCGAGCAGCGGGTCTGCTGCGGCTTCTGCGGTCATGCTCGTTGCGGAGGCGAGGGCGCTCATGCCGCGCATCGTAGCAGCCGCCCAGAGCCCACCGCGGGATCCGGGCGCAAATCACATTCTTTTACGGCATTGCCAAATTCGGTCAGCAGTCAGAAGTCGGCTTTTTCCCGAGGCGATACTAGGCGCAGCGGCAAGGCAACCGCAGCTTTTTCCCTCGGGGAGCACGACAAGTGGCCGACATGGTTCTGGTGCTGTGCATACTGATGAGCGCGTATTTCATACGCGGAATCACCGGCTTCGGCTCCGGACTGATTTCGGTGCCGCTGCTCGCCCTCTCCCAGCCGCTGCAGTTTGCCATCCCGCTGGTGCTCGCGCTCGACTTCACCGCCTCGGTGGTGCTGGGCAGCACCAACCGCAAGAAGGCCAACTGGTCCGAGATCAAGGTATTGCTGCCGGCCGGGATGATCGGCGCCTGCATCGGCGCCTTCGCCCTGCTCAGCCTGCCGACCCAGCCGGTGCTGGTGGCGCTGGGCGCCTTCACCATGTTCGTCGGATTCCAGAACATCTTCGGCCTGCAGCCGGTGGGGCGGCTGTCGCGTTCCTGGGCCATCCCGGCAGGGCTGGCCGGCGGCGGCGCCGGTGCGCTGTTCGGCGTCGGATCGCCGCCCTACATCATCTACCTGACGCGCCGCCTGCAGGACAAAAGCGAGGTGCGCGCCACCTTCTCGTGGCTCATCGCCATCGACGGCGGATTCCGGCTCGGCCTGTTCCTGATGGCCGGGCTGCTGCTCGAGCCCAAGCTGCAAATGGCCTACTTCTTGGGCCTGGCGCCGATGGCGCTCGGCCTGTACATCGGCAACAAGGTGCACATGGACATGACCAGCGAAGGGATGCTGCGCATCGTGGGGGTGCTGCTCATGCTCAGCGGATTGATGCTGTTCCTGAAGGTCGCGACTTGAGGCGCAACTTAACTTACCGGATCACAGCTAAGGGGACGTCATGAAAAGAAAAGCCATTGCGATTCTGGCCGCGGCAGCCGCCTTTTGCGCACCGCTCGCCTCGGGGCAGGAAAAACCGCAACCATACGCTTTCTACGTGCTGCATCAGCGCACCGTCTCGCTGACCGCACAATACTGGAACCCGATCCTCACGCACGTGAGCAAGAAGAGCGGGGTACCGCTCGAGCTGAAGCTCGCCAAGACCGCCCAACAGGGCAATGCCAACGCCGAAGCGGGCAAGTACGATTTCCAGTACACGAATCACTTCTTTACGCCGGAGCGCGACCGCCTCGGATGGAAAGTCATCGCGCGCCCCGCCGGGCCCGGGATCCGCTCGCAAGTCGTGGTACCGGAAGACTCGCCGATCCGCACGCTGCAGGATCTGAAGGGCCAGGAAGTAGGCTTCGTGTCCCCGGACGGCTTCACCGGCTATTGGCTGCCGATGGACGCGCTTCTGAGGGCCGACGTGGACTTCAAGCCGGTATTTACCGGCAACCAGGAGGCCTCGTTCGCCCAGTTGAGGGTCAACAAGATCGCCGCTGCCGGTGTGAACAGCTCCGTCATGGCACGCTATGGCCGACGCGAGGCATTCAAGTACCGTGCGCTCTGGACCTCGGAGCCCTACGGCGACCTGTGCATCATGGCCCATCCGAAGGTGCCCAAGGCTGCCGTCGCCGCCGTTACCGCCGCGCTGGTGGCGATGACGGACGACCCCCAGGGCCGTCGGGTGCTCCAGGCGGGCGCCGATTTGCTGAAGATGAACGGCGACCTCGGCTTCGTCGCCGCCGCCGACAGCGAGTACGACAACTATCGCAAGTTCTACCGCACCACGAAGGTCAAGTAGCCGCAAGGGCCGGCCAGCGACCATGAAAAACGTGCGGCTGTTCCGCTTCTGGAAGAACTGGGGACTCATTTCGCGCCTCATGCTGGCGGTAGGCATCGCGATCGTCGCCGGCGGCGGCGTGCAGACCGCGCTGCTCGTGGCCGAAGGGCGTGCCGACCACTCGGCCCGCCTGCTGCGCGAACAGACCGAAGCGCTCGCTTTTCTTGCGCCGCTGGTCGCTGACCAGGCGCTGGTCGGGGAATACGCCGGGATCAGCCAGCTGCTGAAGAACCAGGTGAAGAAAGGGGAGATCGCGGCGCTATCGTGGACCGACCGCGACGGCAAGACCCTGCTCGGCGAGGACGCGGCCGACCGGCTGGAAGCCCCCAACTGGTTCGCGAGCGTGGCCGCCATCGATCACGTGGAGCAGAGCATGGAGGTCACCGCCGGTGGCGTCGGCTACGGCAAGCTGACCGCGCGCATGACCCCGCTCAGGGCGCAGAACCGGTTATGGCAGCAGTTCGTGAAGCAGGTGCAGATCGTCGCCGTCACGCTGTTCCTCATGCTGCAGTTCATCTGGCTGATATTCCGCGGCAACCTGGGCACCTTGCGCATGCTGGCCGAAGGCGCCAACCGCTTCAGCCAAGGCGACCATGCGGTGCGCATCGACCCGGAAGGCGCGCCCGAAGTGCAGCTCGCGGCCGAAGCGTTCAACAACATGGCCAACAACACCGAGAACCTGATTGCCTCGCTCGGCGAAAGCGAATCGAAGAACAAGCTGCTCGCGACGATCGTCGAGCAGTCGAGCGAAGCGATCTGGACCAAGGACCTGGGGGGAAACATCACCAGCTGGAACTCCGGCGCCGCCGCGATGTTCGGCTATGCGCCGCATGAGGCCATCGGGCGTCCGCTGAACGTGAGCGAGTCGACGCCCGCGGAGGAGCAGGCGCGCATGCGCCGCTTGGTCGCCGGCGAAAGGTTCTCCTACGATGCGCGCGCGACGACACGCTCGGGCACCGCCATCGATATCCAGGTTGCGGTCGCGCCGCTGCTCGACGACGGCAACCGCTGCATTGGCAGCATCGCCGTGGCCCGAGACGTCACGCAGCACAAGCGCAGCGAGGAAGCCCTGCGCCTGGCGCGCGAGGCGGCCGAAGCCGCGAACCATGCGAAAAGCTCGTTCCTCGCCCGGATGAGCCATGAGATCCGCACGCCGATGAACGGGGTCCTCGGCATGACCGAGCTGCTGCTCGAGACCGGGCTTACCAGTACCCAGCGCAAGTACGCCGAGACCGTGCAGCGCTCGGGGAAGAACCTGCTGGGCATCATCAATGACCTCCTCGATTTCTCGAAAATCGAGGCGGGCAAGCTCGAACTGGAAAACGTCGACATGGACCTGCGCCGCACGATCGACGACATCGTCGATCTGCTGGCCGAGCGCGCCCATGCCAAGGGGCTGGAGCTTGCGTGCAGCATTCCGCCGGACCTGCCGACCCATGTGAGGGGCGACCCCCTGCGCCTGGGCCAGGTGCTCACCAACCTCGTCGGCAATGCCATCAAGTTCACCGACCACGGCTCGGTCGTGATCCGCGTGGCGAGCGTAGACGAGACCTCGGCCAGCCTGACCATGCGCTTCGAGGTCACCGATACCGGCGTGGGCATCAGCCCGGAGTCGCAATCGCGCATTTTCGACGAGTTCGCGCAGGCCGACGGATCGACTACGCGCAAGCACGGCGGCTCCGGACTAGGGCTTGCCATCAGCAAGCAGCTGGTGGAGATGATGGGCGGCGCCATCCACGTGGAATCCGCGCTCGGCGCGGGGTCTACGTTCTGGTTCACCGCCAGCTTTGACAAGCAGTCCAGCCAGCCGCAGGCCGAGTCGCGCGGCGCGCCGGTGGGGCTGCTTACCGGTGTGCGGGTGCTGATAGTGGAATCGAGCGCCATCAACCGCGGCATCCTGCTCGAGCAGATGGCCAACTGGGAAATGAGCATCCGCGTGGCGGAGACGCCCAAGCAGGCGATGGATCTGCTTGTACAGGCGGCATCGCGCAGCGTGCCGTACGATCTGGCGATCATCGACCTCGGGCTGCCCGGCGTCGACGCGCTGGAGCTCGCGCGCACCATCCGCAGCGCGCGCGCCGACATCGCGAAGCTGCGCCTGGTAATGCTGACTCGCCGCCACGCGGACAGCAGGATCGCGCGTGACGCGGGCTTCGATGCCTGCCTGGTCAAGCCGGTGCGCCAGACCATGCTGTACGAGTGCCTGGTGAACGTCATGGCCGGCCGGCCGCAGGAGGCAGTCGCGCTGCCGGCGGAGTCGGCGCCGGCGTCCAAGGCCCGGGCCGGCATACGCGGCAGTATCCTGGTGGTCGAGGACAACCTGATCAATCAGCAGGTCGCGCTAGGCATCCTGCAGATCCAGGGCTACAGCGTCGCCGTCGCAAACAACGGCAGGGAAGCGCTCGATGCCTACGCGCAAGGGGCCTTCGACCTCATCCTGATGGATTGCCACATGCCCGAGATGGACGGCTTCGAAGCCACGATGGAAATCCGCCGACGGGAGCAGGCCTCGGGCAGCAGGCGCGTGCCCATCGTCGCCTTGACCGCCAACGCCATGGCGCAGGACCGGGATGAGTGCCTGAACGCCGGCATGGACGACCATGTGGCTAAGCCCTTCAGCATGCAAACCATGCAGGAAATGCTGGATCGCTGGATGCCGCAGGCGTCCGCAGCGCAGCCCAAGGCGAGCGCCACCCTGGATCGGCACGTGCTCGACCAACTGGGCGCGCTGCGGGTTAACGGCAAGCCCGGCCTGCTGGCGCGCACTCTGCACCTTTACCTGGTCGAGTCGCCGAAGCTCATGCAGAAACTCAAGCACGCCGTCCTCGACGGCGATGCGCCCGAGATCGCGCGCTGCGCGCACTCGCTCAAGTCGAGCAGCGCGAATGTCGGCGCAAGCACGCTCAGCCGGTATTGCGCCGACATCGAGGGCTGCGCCCGCCGAACCGACACCGACCAAGCAAGCACCATGTTTGCCGAAATCGAGGCCGAGCATGCCCTCGTTCAATCTGCGCTCAACGCGGAATTCGAGCTGCTCGCCGTCGACCAGGCCTGAAGGAGGGACTATGAAAGCACTGCGCACCGTTTCCTGGCTGTTCGCGGGTGTCGCGCTTGCCGTATCGGCGGGCGCATGGGGCTGGCCCACCAAGCCGGTTACCTTCATCGTGCCCTATCCCCCCGGCGGCGGCACCGATGTCATCGCGCGCATCCTGCAGGAGCCGCTTGCGCGCCAGCTCGGACAGCCGGTGGTGATCGAAAACCGCGGCGGCGCCGGCGGCTCGGTCGGCACCGCGGTCGCGGCGCGCGCGGCGCCCGACGGCCACACGATGCTGTTTACCCTGTCATCGCATTCGATCAATCCGGCGATTTTCGCCAAGCTGCCGTTCGACACCGAGCGCGATTTCCGGCCGGTATCCATGGTGGCGTCGCTGCCGCAGCTTTTTGCGGTGCATCCGGCGACCCCGTACAAGAGCTTCGGCGATCTGGTCTCGCACATGCGCAGCCATCCGGGCAAGATCGATTACGCTTCGGTCGGCGTCGGCTCGCCCAGCCACATCGCCGGCGAGCTCCTCGAGATGCAGCTTGCCGCGCACATGATTCACATCCCGTATCGCGGCGGCGGTCCGGCAGTCGCCGCCACCATGGCGGGCGACGTGCCGCTGCTCATCGTGTCGATACCGGCAGCGATGTCGCAAGTGCGCGCCGGGCGCCTGCGCCCCCTCGCGGTGAGCACGCGCCAACGCACCTCGATCCTGCCCGACGTTCCCACGGTCGCCGAGGCCACCGGCCTGGCCGATTACGAAGTCGATTCGTGGTACGCCGTGTTCGCCCCGGCCGCAACGCCGGACGAGGCGGTCGCCCGCATGAGCCGCGAGATCGCGGCGGTCGTGGCGCGGTCGGAGGTGAAGGCGAAGCTGCTCGAGCAGGGTGCCGAGGCGCGCAGCTCGTCGCCCGCGGCGCTCGGCAAGATCGTGACGCACGAAATCGGCCAGTGGCGCGCGCTGGTCAAGCACGCCGACATTCGGGCCGAATAGCATGCAGACGCGCCCACTGGCGCCCGCGTTTGGCATCGAGGTGCAAGGGTTAAGCCTGGGCAACCTCTCCGAGCGCGAATTCGAGGAGCTCCACGCGCATTGGCGGGCGAGCGGCGTTTTGCTGGTGCGCGGCCAGGAATCCCTGACCGATGCGCAGTTCGAGAGATTTTCCGCCCGATTCGGCGAGCTGGACCCGCCGCCCAACCAGGGTGTCGGCCGCAAAAGCGTGCCCGGGTATCCCAATTTGTACGTGGTCTCGAACGAGGTAGGCGTTGACGGCGAGCCGCTCGGGGCGCTGGGCTACGGCGAGGCCGTCTGGCACACCGACATGAGCTATCTGCCGGTGCCGCCTATCGCGTCGATGCTGCTGGCGCGCAGGCTGCCCCACTGGGGCGGCAACACTTGGGCGGCCAGCATGTGCGCGGCCTACGAGAACCTGCCCGGCGCGTTGCGGGAGCGCGCAAACACCCTGCGCATCAAGCACGACGGCACGCGCGACTCCGGCGGCAATCTGCGCAAGGGCGTCGAGGACGATGACAACCCGGTCACCGCGCGCGGCCATCCACACCCGGCGGTGATCCGGGATCCCGGCACCGGCAAGCCCGCGCTGTTCCTCGGGCGCCGGCCTCGCGCCTATGTCGTCGGCCTGCCGGTGGAAGAGTCGGAGGCGCTGCTGGACGAGCTTTGGCGCTTTGCCATCCAGCCGGGCAATGTCTACGAGCACCGCTGGCGCGTCGGCGATGTGCTGATCTGGAGCAACTACTGCACGATGCACCGGCGCGACGAGTTTGACAATGGCTCCATCCGGCGGATGCATCGCAGTCAGATCAAGGGCACCAGCGCGCCCGCCGCCTACTACCCCTAGCTACAGTCCGAGGATGCGCTCGGCGTTGGCGTGGAAAATTTTGTCCATGACGGCGTCGGAATAGCCGAGCTCCCGCCATTCCTTGAGGATGCGGGCGTACGGCATGCTGGGGTAATCGCTGCCGAACATGATCTT
>DATACE010000239.1:0-1893 GCA_036259215.1 Burkholderiales bacterium
GGATGCCTGATTTCATGGTCTTGGCGCCGCTTGAAAAGGCGCGAAGTATATCGGGAAACAAGGACTTATTGCAAACCAAATCAGAGGCGTCCCCCCCGTTTCAGCTCCAGATAGCGGTTCACCAGCAAAATCGGCAGCTGCTCGGGCTCGACGTCCAGGGCGACCACGCCCGCGGCGCCGAGGCGGCGGAACACGCGCTCGCGCAGCGCCAGGTATTCGGCGGCGGCGGCGTGGGTGACCGCACGGTCGAAGCTGTCGACCCGGGCCGACAGCGCCCGGCTGACGATCGCTTCGCGCAGCGAGGCGAGCACCACCAGGTGCCGGGTGCGCAGCAGGCCGATCGCGGGGATCAGCGTATCGTCGTCCTCGTCGCGCAGGTTGGTGAGCAGGATGACGAGCGCGCGGCGGCGCTGATGGCGCATGACCTCGCGCGCGGCCTGCTCGTAGTCGGGCACGGCGAGGGTCGGCTCCAGGTCGTACACCCGGTTCAGCATGGCGTGCACGGCGCCGATCGACTTGCGCGGCTCGAGATAGCGCTGCACGCCTCCCATGGTGAGCAGGCCCACCGCATCGCCCTGGCGCAGCGCCACGTGGGCGAGGAGCAGCGCGGCGTTCAGCGTGTGGTCGAAGTGCGACAGGTCGTCGTCCTTCGAGGCCATGCGCCGGCTGCAGTCGATCACCAGGAGCACGCGCTGGTCCTTTTCTTCCTCGTATTCGCGCGCGATGAGCCGCGCGGTGCGCGCGGTGGCCTTCCAGTCGATGGCGCGCTGCGGGTCGCCCTGGCGGTACTCGCGCAGCTGGTGGAACTCGGTGCCTTCCCCGCGCCGGCGCACCTGCAGCACGCCGATCTGCGACAGCCGGTTGTCGGTAGCGAGCAGCGTGTACCGGGCGAGCGCCCGGAAGTTCGGATAGACGCGCACCGCCTGCGCCTCTCCCGAAAAGCGCCGGGTTTCCCATAAGCCCAGGGGCGAGGCCAGGCGCAGCTCGCTGCGCCCGAAGCGCGCTTCGCCGCGCGCCACCGGGCGCACCTGGTAGCGCAGCTCGGTCCATTGCCCGGCGGCGAGCGCGAGGCGCCGCGGCAGGCCTTCGGCTTCGAAGCTCGCCGGGTGATGGTCATGCAGCGCGAGGCGCAGCCAGCCCGGGGCGGCGATGCGCAGCTGCACCTCGGTGCGTACCCCGACCGCGAGCGAGGCCGGCACGCGGCGCGCCACCGCCGGCGTGGGCAGGCGCATCGCGGCGAAAGCATCGCCCAGGGTGACGGTCAGCAGAGCGATTGCAACAACGAGCCACGCGGGCTGTAAGCCCCACAGCGACACGCCGATGGCGGCGCCGAGCAGGGCGGCGCCGATCCACAGCAGCCGGCGCGAAGGCACGATCACTTGCGCGGGGCCTCGATTCTCTCCAGCAGGCCTTTCAGGATGGCGTCGGTGTCCCGGCCTTCCAGCTCGAGCTCCGGGGCCGGCTGGATGCGGTGGCGCAGCGCGGGCAGCGCCATGCGCTTGACGTCGTCCGGGGTCACGAAGTCGCGGCCTTCGAGGAGCGCCGCGGCGCGCGCCGCGCGCATGAGCGAGATGCCGCCGCGCGGCCCGGCGCCCGCCACCACGCCGGCCCAGCTGCGCGTGGCGCGCACCAGCCGGATCGCGTAATCGAGCACCGCCTCGTCCATGCGCAGCTGCGCGGCGACCGCCTGCAGCGACAGCACGGTCGAGGGTTTCACCAGCGCCGCGACCTGCTCGACGTTCAGCCGGTCGCCCACCTGGCCTTCGACGACATGGCGCACCAGCAGCGTCTCCTCGGCCTGCGACGGGTAATCGATGCGCACCTTGAGCAGGAAGCGGTCGAGCTGCGCCTCGGGGAGGGCGTAGGTGCCCTCCTGCTCGATCGGGTTCTGCG
>DATACE010000240.1:0-1840 GCA_036259215.1 Burkholderiales bacterium
GGCTGCGTGACGTTCATGAATGCGGTCGCTGAGCGCTATACCGGCTGGACGCAGGCGCAGGCGGGGGGCAGGCCGCTCGCCGAGGTGTTCAAGATCGTCAACGAGGCCACACGCGCCGTGGTTGAAAGCCCGGTGGCCAAGGTGCTGCGCGAAGGGGCGATCGTCGGCCTGGCCAACCATACGGTGCTGATTGCACGCGACGGCTCGACGCGGCCGATCGACGACTCCGGCGCGCCGATCCGCGATGCGCAGGGCGAGGTCCTGGGCGTCGTGCTCGTGTTCCGCGACATCTCCGAGCGACGCGTCCAGGAGCGCGAGCGCCTGGAGGCCGAGCGGCGCAAGGACGAGTTCCTCGCCATGCTGGCGCACGAGCTGCGCAATCCCCTCGCGGTGCTGAGCAGCGGCATTCAGGTACTTCGCCGCGGCAGCGGCGCGCCGGCGACGCAGCAGGACACCATGGAACGCGTAGGCGAGGCCATGGAGCGTCAGATCGGCCAGCTGGCGCGGCTGGTGGACGACCTGCTGGATGTCTCGCGCATCACGCTGGGCAAGATCGAGCTGCGCAAGTCGCCGACGCGGCTAGAGGCGGTGCTGCAGCAGGCGGCCGAGGCCGCGCTGCCCGCCATCCAGGCGCGCGGCATGGAGCTGCGCTTCACGGCGCCGGCCGAAGCGCTGGTGGTCGAAGCGGACGTGGCCCGGCTTTCGCAGGTGTTCGGCAACCTGTTCTCGAATGCGGCGAAATTCGGCCAACGTGGCGGACCGATCCGTGTGGTGAGCGAGGCGCACGCCGGCCAGGCGGTGGTGCGCGTGCAGGACACGGGCATCGGCATCGCGCCCGAGGTGATCGGCTCGGTTTTCGAGCTTTTCGTGCAGGCCGACCGCTCGCTGGCGCGCTCTGAAGGCGGGCTGGGCGTCGGGCTCGCGGTCGCCAAGGTGATTACCGAGCTGCACGGCGGCAGCATTGAAGCGCGCAGTGCGGGTCTCGGCCGGGGCAGCGAGTTCATCGTAAGGCTGCCGCTTGCCCACGGGCGCGAGCCGGCCGGCGAGGCGGCGAGTCTGTCGCGCGTTACGCCCCGCCGCATCCTGATCGTCGATGACAACGCGGACGCCGCCCATGCGCTGCAGGCGTTGCTGCAGATGGCCCAGCACGAGGTACAGGTTGCGTTTGGCGGAGAAGAAGCGTTGCGGCTGGGCGAAGCGTTCCGGCCGCAGGTGGTGCTGCTCGATATCGGGCTGCCCGGCATGGACGGCTATGAAGTGGTGCGCCGGCTGCGCCGCAGCGCCGCGACTCGCCGGGCGCTCATCGTGGCGGTCAGTGGCTACGGCAGCGAGGCCGACCGCCGACGCGCGCGGGAGGCGGGCTTCGACTACCATCTCACCAAGCCAATCGCCGCCGGTGCGCTCGAACACCTCCTGCTGCAGAAAGAATAGGCTCCGTCATGGCGCTCAAGAAAGGCATCAAGCAGCTTCTGGCCGAGGCCGAGGACAAGGCCCCCGCGATTTCGGTGCCCGAGGCGCAAAAGCGCCTGGGTGACGCCGGCACGGTGTTTGTCGACATCCGCGACGTGCGCGAGCTCGAGCGCGAAGGCATGATTCCGGGCGCCTTCCACGCGCCGCGCGGCATGCTCGAGTTCTGGGTCGACCCGGAAAGCCCGTATTACAAGCCGGTCTTCACCGAGGACAAGACCTACATCCTGTACTGCCAGAGCGACTGGCGCGGCGTGCTGGCGGCGGCCACGCTGAAGGAGATGGGCTTGCGCAACGTATTCCACCTCGCCGGCGGCTACGGCGAGTGGCGCAAGTCGGGCGCCCCGACCGGGGCACGGCCGGAAAAGAAGAA
>DATACE010000241.1:0-18881 GCA_036259215.1 Burkholderiales bacterium
CAGCCTGTACGTGCCGATGGTGAACGCCTACCCGGAGACGGCGTTCGGCGGCGAGTTCCAGACCGAGGCCGACTACCGGGACCCGTACGTGCGCGAGAAGATCCGCGAGAAGGGCTGGATGCTCGCGCCGCTCATCCCCTACCACCACCGCACCGTGGCCTGGGACCTGCCGCAGCCAGCGCCTTCGCCGCCGGACGGCGAGCACTGGCTGGGCACCGACGACCAGGCGCGCGACGTCACCTCGCGCCTCATTTACGGCTTTCGCATCTCGGTGCTGTTCGGCCTCATCCTCACGCTGGTGAGCACGGTAGTTGGCGTGCTCGCCGGCGCCGTGCAGGGCTATCTCGGAGGCTGGACCGATCTGCTGTTCCAGCGCTTCATGGAAATCTGGTCCGGGCTGCCGGTGCTTTACCTGCTCATCATCCTGGCGAGCGTGGTCGAGCCCAACTTCTGGTGGCTGCTGGGCATCATGCTGCTGTTCTCGTGGATGGCGCTGGTGGGCGTAGTGCGCGCCGAGTTCCTGCGCGCGCGCAACTTCGACTACGTGCGCGCCGCGCGCGCCCTGGGCGCGGCCGAGCCCTCGATCATGTTCCGCCACGTGCTCCCCAACGCCATGGTTGCGACCCTTACCTTCCTGCCCTTCATCCTCTCGGGCTCGATCACCACGCTGACCGCGCTAGACTTCATCGGCTTCGGCCTGCCGCCGGGCTCGGCCTCCCTCGGAGAGCTCCTCGCGCAGGGCAAGGCCAACCTGCAGGCGCCGTGGCTCGCGCTCACCGGCTTTTTCTCGCTGGCCATCATGCTTTCGCTGCTGGTGTTCATCGGCGAAGCGGTGCGCGACGCGTTCGACCCGCGAAAGAGCATCCTGTGAGCGAGCTGCTGCGCATCGACAACCTGCACGTCGAGTTCCCCGGAGAGACGAAGCGGGTGCACGCGGTGCGCGGGGTGTCTTTCGCCATTGCCGAAGGCGAGACCGTGGCGCTGGTGGGCGAGTCGGGCTCGGGCAAATCGGTCACCGCGCTGTCCATCCTGCAGCTCCTGCCGTACCCGCGCGCGAGCCACCCCGCGGGAAGCATCCGCTTTCGCGGCACCGAGCTCGTCGGCGCAGGAGAGCGCGTGCTCTCCGGCATCCGCGGCGACCGCATCGCGATGATCTTCCAGGAGCCGATGACCTCGCTCAACCCGCTGCACACCATCGCCAAGCAGATCGGCGAGACGCTGTGGCTGCACAAGGGAATGCGCGGCGAGCGCGCGCGCAGCCGTACGCTGGAGCTATTGCGCCTGGTCGGCCTGCCCGAGCCCGACAAGCGCCTGGATGCCTACCCGCACCAGCTCTCCGGCGGACAGCGCCAGCGCGTGATGATCGCCATGGCGCTCGCCAACGAGCCCGATCTGCTCATCGCCGACGAGCCCACCACCGCGCTCGACGTCACCATCCAGGCGCAGATCCTCGCCCTGCTCAAGGACCTGCAGGCGCGCTTCAACATGGCGCTGCTGCTCATCACGCACGACCTCGCCATCGTGCGCAAGATGGCCGGCCGCATCTGCGTCATGACGCAAGGCGAGATCGTCGAGCAGGCCGCCGCGCGCGACATTTTCGAGCGCCCGCAGCATGCGTATACGAAGAAGCTGCTCGCTGCGCAGCCGAAGCCCAAACAGGAAAACACAGCAAAGGAAACGACGGAGATCGCGCGCGCCGACGACCTGAAGGTCTGGTTCCCGATCAAGGCAGGCGTGCTGCGCCGCACGGTGGGCCACATCAAGGCGGTCGACGGCATTTCCGTGCGCATCGAGGCCGGCCGCACCGTCGGCGTGGTCGGCGAGTCGGGCTCGGGCAAGACCACGCTGGGGCTCGCGCTGCTGCGCCTGCAGCAGAGCGAAGGCGGGGTGTATTTCGACGGCCGCTCGATCCAGGGTCTGTCGTGGAAAGCGCTGCGCCCGCTGCGCCGCGAGATGCAGGTCGTGTTCCAGGACCCCTACGGCAGCCTGAGCCCGCGCATGTCGGTGGCGCAGATTATCGAGGAAGGCCTGCAGATCCACCGGCTCGGCGGCACGCCCGCCGAGCGCCGCAGGCTCATCGATGAAGCGCTGGTCGAGGTCGGCCTCGACCCGGCCACCGCCGAGCGCTACCCCCACGAATTCTCCGGCGGCCAGCGCCAGCGCATCGCCATCGCGCGCGCCATGGTGCTCAAGCCGCGCCTCGTGGTGCTCGACGAGCCCACCAGCGCCCTCGACATGTCGGTCCAGGCGCAGATCGTCGATTTGCTGCGCGACCTGCAGGACCGGCACAACCTCGCCTATGTCTTCATCTCGCACGACCTGAAAGTCATCCGCGCCATGGCCGACGACCTCATTGTCATGCGCGCCGGCAAGGTGGTGGAGCAGGGGCCCGCGGGGCGCATCTTCGAGCAGCCGCAGCACCCTTATACCCAGGCCCTTCTCGCGGCCGCGGTGGATCTGGAAGTCTTGCCGGCATGAATCCGACGCTCTTCGGGCAGCTCAGCCAATGGCGCGACACGGCGCAGGTCAGCGCCGAAACCGCACGCGAGCTCGACGCGCGGCTCGAGCTGCGCGCCCAGGCCGAGGACGAGGCGGCGGCGCGGGAGGAATACCTGCGCCTGCTCGGCGTCGCACCGGGCGAGCGCGTCCTCGACATCGGCTGCGGCAGCGGCGTGGTGACGAGGGCGATCGCCCGGCGCATCGCCCCCGGCGGTCGCGCGGTGGGCGTCGATTCCAGTCCCGCGCTGCTCGCCTTCGCCCGCCAGCATGCCGAGGAAGCCGGGCTCGCCGACGCCATCGAGCTGCACCAGGGCGACTGCCGCACCCTGCCGTTCGAAGACGGCGCTTTCGACGCGAGCCTCGCGGCGACGGTCTTCGCGCACGTTCCCGGCGTGGAAGCGGCCATCGACGAGATGATCCGCGTCACCCGGCCAGGCGGCCGCGTGGGCGTGTTCGATTTCGACGGCGATGGCTTCCTCATTTCGCATCCCGACCGGGAAATGACGCGCCGGGTCGTGGCGGCGGTATGCGATCACGGCGCGGTCAACGGCCGCCTGGTACGCGAGCTGCCCGGGCTGTTCGCCGATCGCGGCATCGAGCAGGTGCAGGCGCGCGCCTTCATGCCGCTCGAGCGCGCCGCCGGCAGTTTCTACGCCGAGCTCGCCGAGCGCGCCGGCCGCACCGCCGCGAAAGTCGGCGCGATCACGGAAGCCGAAGCCGCTGCCTGGACCCAGTCACTGCGCGAAGTGATCCAAAGCAACCGCTTCCTCGCCGGCCGCTTGCACGTCTTTGTCTGGGGGACCCGGTCGTGAAGCATGAGATCAAGGTCCTGGCGTTCGACCAGTACGGGACCATCGTCGACATGCAGAAGGGGCTGACCGAGGCGGTGACGCCGTTTCTCAAGAAAAAAGGCTGGGACGGGCAGGCGAACAGCTTCGTCACGTGGTGGCGCCGCACGCATTTCGAGAACTCGATGATCGACGCGCTGTGCGACCGCGGCCATACCTCGTATCGGGAGATCGGGCAGCGCGCCGTGTCCCATGTCATGGATCGCTGCGGCATCGCCTACACGCCCGACGAGGTGCGCTGGCTGGTCGGCGAGATCGAGAAGCTGAAGCCCTTTCCCGACGCGCTCGCCGCGCTGGGCAAGCTCAGGTCGGCGGGCTACAAGCTCGCGATCCTGTCGAACGGCGACCGCGACATGCTCGAGGCCGCCGGGCCGCATATCGGTTTTGCCTTCGACCACGTGATCTCGGTGCAGGAGGCCGGCTACTTCAAGCCGCACTGGAAAACCTACGCCAAGGCCGCGGAGATCATCGGCGAAGACCGCTCCGCCATCCTGTTCGTCGCCAACCACGCCTTCGACTGCATCGGCGCCAAGTCCTACGGCATGCGCACCGCCTTCATCGACCGGCGCAAGCGCCCTTTCGGCCACACGCCGCACCAGCCGGACGTAATCGTCGCCGATTTAGCCGAGCTGGCCGCCGCGCTCGGCTAGCTGGTGGGGGGTTTGGCCGCCCCGGTCGCCGCCACCTTCAAATGCGCATCCCGCTTGGCGAAAAGTTCGTCATCCGCGTATCCCATCGTCTGGGGCTTGGAGCGCCCGTGCATCACCTGGAAGTACACCGGCTCGAGGCTGCGGTTCTCGTAGCCGTGGATGACTCCTGCCGGACACGAGATGCAATCCCATTTGCCCAGGCGCGACCACACGCGCCGGCCGTTTTCATCTTCAACGAACACGTCGAGGAACCCGTCGAGCACGAAGAACACTTCTTCATGCTCGTGCGTGTGCGCCGCGTTGCCTTGGCCGGGATTGACGAACATGATGGTTACCGTGAAGCCGTACGCCGGAATAACATCCGGATCGCCATGCTTGCCCGACGCGCCCGCACCGATGAAGCGATGTTGCGCTCGCTTGAATCCTTCGATGCGCGCGTCCTCGAATGCGTACCAGTCCGGTTTGCGATCGGCAAATCGCGCGACGTACTTCTGCATGATCTGCTCGAGGGATAGACCGACGACATCCGGGTTTTTCGCGTGGCGGGCGGTGGCCATAAGCTGGATCTCCGTTTGCAATAGTGCCGTAGCAAGATTATGTGCAACTGCGGCGAGGAATGTACAGCGCTCAGCGAAACGTGCGCTCACGGCGGCCCGGATTGCGTGGTACATATCGCCGGTCAAAGGCACAAACCAGAGGAAGACATCCATGAACAAAGTGATTGCCCTCGCCGCCGCGTTGCTCGCCGGCCTTGGAGTGCACCACGCCCATGGGCAGGCCTACCCGTCCAAACCCGTGCGCCTGGTGGTCACCATCTCGGCAGGATCGACGGCGGATATCCTCGCCCGGGTGGTGGCTGAGCCCGTGTCCAAGCGACTTGGGCAGCCGGTGGTCGTGGAAAACCGACCCGGGGCGGGCGGTAACGTCGCCGGGGACTATGTGGCGAAGCAGGCGCCGGACGGCCATATCCTTTTGCTGGCGACGATCAGTTCCCATGGCATCAATCCAAATATGTACGGGGCCAAAATGCCCTACGACGCGATGGCTGATTTCGCGCACATCATCGCGCTGGCTTCCGTACCGAACTTGCTGATCGCCAATCCTCGTCTGCCGGTGGAGTCCGTGGCCGATTTCGTACGCCTTGCGAGGAGCAAGCCGGGCGAGTTCGCTTTCTCCTCCGGAGGCAATGGGACCTCCCACCACCTTGCCGCCGAGCTGTTGAACGCCATGGCGGGCATCAAGACCGTCCATGTACCTTATCGGGGCACGCCCGAAGGGGTAACGTCCGTCATGCGCGGGGATGCTGCCATCATGTTTCCCAACGCCCCAAATGCGGAAGCGCAGGTAAAGGACGGGCGAGTGAAAGCCTTGGCCGTTACCTCGGCCAAACGAATCGCCTCCTTGCCCAACGTTCCGACCATGATCGAGTCCGGATTCCCCGGCTTTGAGGTTATTGGCTGGTACGGTCTGGTGGCGCCCGCCGGTACGCCGGGCCCGGTCGTCAAGCGCCTCAATGCCGAGTTTCAAACCGCGCTGGAGCAGCAGTCTGTGCGCGAAGCGCTGGCCAAGCAGGGCTTCGAGATCATGGGGGGCTCGCCGGAGGAGTTTCGGCGGTTCAATCAAGCCGAAATCGACAAGTGGGCCAAAGTCGTCGAGAAGTCCGGCGCCAAGGTGGAATGAGCGATGAGCGGAAGAATCGCAAGAAGGCTGGGTGAGCTTCGCATCGCTTTGCCCGAGGTCACCAGTCCGGTCGCGAACTATGTGCCGTACACGGTCGCCGGATCAACGGCTTACATCGCCGGACAGGTATGCATGCAGGATGGCAAGCTAACGCACGTCGGTAAGCTCGGTAAGGACCTGGATCTGCAGTCAGGGCAGGCAGCCGCCCGCATATGCGCTATCAACATCCTAGCGGTGCTGCGGGTGGCATGCGGCGGAGATCTGGATCGGGTAAAGCGCTGTCTGCGCCTGGGCGGTTTTGTCAACGCCATGCCCGAGTTCACCGACGTACCCATGGTGGTAAACGGTGCGTCGGATCTCGTCGTGGATGTGTTCGGGGACGCCGGCCGTCACGCGCGAACCGCAATCGGCGTTGCGGCCTTGCCGCGCGGTGCGGCGGTCGAAGTCGACGCTATATTCGAAATTGCCTAGCTAGCGCGCATCATTTGCATCGCCCGCTCGAAAAGTGCATTTCCAGGCTC
This sequence comes from Burkholderiales bacterium, assembly GCA_036259215.1. Classification (GTDB taxonomy): domain Bacteria; phylum Pseudomonadota; class Gammaproteobacteria; order Burkholderiales; family SG8-39; genus SCGC-AG-212-J23. The sequence continues at coordinate 6,199 of DATACE010000241.1, forward strand.
GGCCAGGGCTTCAAGAATCGACAGATGGTGGCGGCCGGGGACTTCGAGGTGGCCGGCATGGCAGTGCGGCCATGCCTGGGCAATCAGGCGAGCCTGCCGCTTGAATTCATCGCTCTCCAGTTCGCCTGCCGCCGTGTGAAGCGGCACAGCGCGCGCCGGGTAATAGCTCAGCGGGCTGGCTTTGCGTGCAGAGCGCTCGTCCAGCCTTACTTCCGCATTGAAAGACACCGATAGCAGCGGCATCAGGTCGAAGATCCCGCTGACCGCCAAGCCGCCCTTGACAAGATCCTCCGGCAGATCGGGCGCGTACTCGGGCCAGCGCGCGGCGATCATCATGGCGGCGAGGTGACCGCCGGCCGAGTGTCCCGCGACATACATCCGGCGCGGATTCACGCCATGCCGCGAGCCGTTGCGGTATAGCCACGCATGTGCAGCGAGTGCTTGCCTGACGATGTGTTCCACGGTGACTTGTGGCGCCAGATCGTAGGTTGGCATGGCTACGCTGACGCCCGCCTTGACGAACGGCTGCGCCAGGAAGGAGAACTCCGATTTACTGCGCGAGCGCCAATACCCCCCGTGGATAAAGACTAGCAGCGGCGCATCGGCGCCATCGGCGGGATATATATCGATCCGCTCGCGCGCAGAATCCCCGTAAGCAGCATCCAGATGGCACTTCAGCTCTTTCCTCGCCGCCTCGGATCGGGCGACGCCCCGAAGGTTGTAGTCCTGCGCGTCGGGAATGCTCAGCCGGTTGTTGTATTGGCGTTCGTAATATTGCTGTGTATCTTGCATAGCGCGCTATTTTGCCATGCGCGAAAGTGCAAGCCGTAGTGGTGACGCGATGCCGCCTACGGCGTCCTCAATGCGTGGTCGGCGGAGCGGCGCAGACCTGCTCGTAGCGGTAGCGCTGCTTGAGAAGGCCGTTGTACTCGAAGATGTCCAGCGTCTTTCCGTAGGCGGCACGCGTGATCTCCACGTGCGGGGTCCAGCAGCCGAGCTGCTGGTAGGTGGCGATGCATTCGGCGAGCACCGGCTCGCCGATGTCGGGAAAGTACGGCTTCTGCGCACGTGCGATCTCGGCGGCGGGGGTCTCGTTCATGTAGCGCCGCGTCTTCCGATACGCGCGCGTGAACGCCTTTGCCATGTCGGTGGCGAGCCACTCGCGCCTCGCGGCGAGGCTGGAGAAGCCGCAGGGCCCGATCTGCTTGCCGACCTGCGCCACGATGTGTCCGACGCCGTCGGCCTGCAGCTGCTGCGGGAAAGGACCCTGCTGCTGCACGTATTGTCCCTGGCCCTGGCGGAACGCCCGGTCGATCTCGGCCGCGCCGCCGGGGTAGACCGGCCTGATCTTCGCGAAGTCGATGCCCGCCTTGTGGCAGGCGTACTTGAACATGGCGTGCGGCTGGCCGCCTTTGAACAGGACGACTTCCGCGCCCTCGAGCTTTTTCCACGTGAAGCCCGGATCCGCTTCGCGCCCCGTGAGGAAGAACCCGTCCCTCTCGTTCACCTGGGCGAAATGCACCGCCTCGGGCGTTTGCCCCTTGTCGAGGGTCGCGAAACCCTGGCTGAGCGCGGATTGCACCACGTGCGCCGAGCCGTCCTTCAGCGCCGCGAGCGCCGAGACGCCCGGCGGCGACACCGACCATTCCGGCTCCAGGCCCTCGTCCTTGAGAAAGCCGCCCGACATGGTCGAGATGAGCGGCGAGTAGAACGCCGAGAACAGGGTGAATTGAATGCGGATCTTTTCCACTGCGGGGTCTCCTTTTTGCAGGCAATGGGAACGGCTTGGCGGCTTTGCCCGGCCGGCGTAGAGTAAATCGATGGCCGCCCAACAGGTACGATTCTGCAAGAGCTTCGACGGCGCGGAAATCGCCTACGCCGTGGCCGGCGACGGCCCGCCCGTCATGATGCTGCCGAGCTGGCTTACCCACCTGGATTACCAGTGGCGCAGCGTGGCATGGCGGCCATGGCTCGAGGCGCTGTCGAAGCGCTATACGTTGATTCGCTATGACCCGCGCGGCTGCGGGCTGTCCGACCGCGACGTGCGCGACCTGTCGTTCGACTGCTGGGTGCGCGACCTGGACGCCGTGGCAGACGCCGTGGGGCTGGATCGCTTCTCCATCGTCGGCATCTGTCAGGGCGGGGCGGTGGCGATCGAATTTGTGGGGCGCCATCCGGACCGCGTAAGCCACCTCGTGCTGCACGGCGCCTACGCCCGGGGCAAGAACCGGCGCACGACCATTGCGCAGGAGCCGGAGAAGGCCAAGGTCATGCTGGAGATGATGCAGCTCGGCTGGGGCCAGGAGGACCATTCGTTCATGCGCGCCTTCGCAACGCAGTTCCAGCCGCAGGGCTCCATGGAGCACCTGCGCTCCTGGTGCGAATTGCAGCGCGCCGCCACGTCGGCGGCCAATGCCGTGCATCTGACGCGCGTCATGTTCGACGTGGACGTGCAGGCATCAGCGGCGAAAGTCGCGTGCCCGACCTTGGTCATCCATCCCGAGCGCGATGCCGCGGTACCGGTGGAGGAAGGCCGCCTGCTGGCGCGCATCATCCCCGGTGCCCGGTTCCTCCAGCTCGACAGCCCGAACCACTTTCTGCTTGCCGATGAGCCCGCCTGGTCGACGGTGCTCGAGGCATTGCAAGATTTCCTGCCGGCGGCATCGATGGAGGATGGGTCGTTCGCCGAGCTCACCGGGCGCGAGCGCGAGCTGCTGCACTTCCTGGCGCGCGGGCTGGACAACCACCAGATCGCCGCGCATCTGGGCGTGAGCGAGAAAACGGTTCGCAATCACGTTTCGAGCATCTTTGCCAAGCTCGGCGTGGAATCGAGGGCGCAAGCCGTAGTGGTGGCGCGCGACGCGGGCTACGGCGCTGCCCGGCCAGGGCGCTGACCGCCCGGGACGCCGGTCCCGGCTTCTGGCGCTCAGTTGCGCGCCCTTGTCCTTGCGGCGGGACTTGCGTCTCATGCGCGCGTTTCTCCTGCGCTCCATCCTTTGGCTCACCGGCGCGTTGCCGGCAACCCGAAGGAGCTCTCATGACCCGCCGTTTCTCGAATCGGCTCGCCATCGCGGCGATGCTGGTTTCCATGAACACCCCTGTCGCGCACAGCCAGCCTTCCGACGCGGCAGCCGTTCCCATCGAGGAGCTGAAAAACGTCTATCTCTCGTGCAACCAGGCCGCGAGCGACGGCCGGTTGGACACCGCGCACATCATGTACTGCTCGATGGTTTACGAGGAGCTGAAGCGGCGTGCCTTCGAGGGCGACTTCGACAGGCTGCTCGCCTGGTCGCGGGCCGCCGACCGGCAGATCAGCGCGGCTCCTATAATTTCCCGGCATGGAGCTGCGCCAGCTGAGGTATTTCGTCCGCATCGTTGACCTGGGCAGCCTGTCGAAGGCTGCCGCGGATCTCTACGTCGCCCAGCCGGCCCTCAGCCGGACCCTCGGCGCGCTGGAGGCCGAGCTCGAGACACCGCTCCTCGTGCGCTCGGTGCGCGGCGTGACGCCGACCGAGGCCGGCAAGGCGCTCTACCGGCAGGCGCAGGGCATGCTGCGCCAGGCAAGCAGCATCGCGGACGAGGTGCGGTCGGCGGGAGCTGCGCCGCAGGGGGCGGTGTCCGTGGGCATTCCGTTCAGCGCCTCCAACATCCTCGCGCCGGCGCTGCTGGCGGCGGTGCGCGACAAGCTGCCCAAGGTGAAGCTGGCGATCACGGAGGCGGTGAGCGGGGCGCTGGAGGCGCAGCTCGCCGCGGGGCGGCTGGATCTCAGCGTGCTCTATGAGCGCGAGCGCCGGACCCCGCGGGTGGAGGAGCACGCGCTGCTGGTGGAGGAGCTGTATCTCGTAAGCGCGGGTCGAGCCGGGCGCGCGGAGGTCACGCTGGCCGAAGCCGTGCGCCGGCCGTTCATCCTGCCCGGCCCGGCGAACAGCACGCGGCAGATCCTGGACAAGGCGATGCGCAAGTCGGGCGGGCGGCTCGAGGTGATCGCGGAAGTGGACTCGCCCTCCACGATGAAGGCCATGGTAGCGGCGGGCCTCGGGGCGACGGTGCTGTCGCGCTCGGCCCTGCATCCGGAGGGCGCGCGGCCGGCGCTGGCGATCCAGCGCATCGTGCGGCCTACGCTGTCGCGCGCGCTCAACCTGTGCACGAGCCGCGACGGCACGGCGACCCGCGCGAGCGAATGCGTGCGCGAGATCCTCGAGGAAACCGCGCTGGGCCTGGTGCGCCGCGGAGTATGGAAAGGGGCCACGGCGGCGCGCTGAGCCATGCCCGGGCGGCATACCGGCAGAGCGATTTGCTATTGTCCCGGCATGCCGGGGCGCGCCTATCATCGGCCGATGGTAGTGGCAGAGGGCACCGACCTCATCGAGTACTACTACGAGCGCGGCTTCAGCGACGGCCTGCCGCTCGTGCCGCCCACGCCGGCCAAGGTGGACGCCATGCTGGCGGCGCTCGGCGGCGAGCCCTCCCGGCTGGAGGCCCGCATCCCGCCGCGCTGGGGCTCGCTCACGCGCGAGGTGCTGGCGGTGAACATGGTGATGGCCGGCTGCCTGCCCCGGCATGCGCGCATCGTGCGCGCAGCGCTGCTCGCCCTGGTCGAGCCCGCCTTCAACCTGAACGGCGTGCAGGCCACGACGCACATGGCCGCGCCGCTGCTCATTGTCAACGGCCCCGCGGCGAAGGAAGCCGGGATGAACGGCGGCTGCAATGCCTTCGGCTCGGGCAACCGCGCCAACGCCACCATCGGGCGCGCGATTCGCCTGGTGCTGCTCAACGTCGGCGGCGGCTGGCCGGGCGAGCTCGACAAGAGCACGCTGGGTCACCCCGGGAAGTACACCTACGCCGTGTGCGAGAACGAGCAGGCCAGCCCGTTCGCGCCCTACCACGTGGAGAAGGGCTTCCAGGCCGGCGATTCGACGGTGTTCGTGATCGCGGCCGAGGCGCCGCACAGCGTGGTGAACCACGTGTCGAACGACGCCGAGGGCATCCTGGACAGCATCGTCTCGGCCATGAGCACCTACGCCCACAACACCGCCGTGGCGCAGGGCCACTGCGCGGTGGCGATCGGCCCCGAGCACGCCGCCACCATCGCCAAGCAGGGCTGGAAGAGAAACGACATCAAAAGCTACCTGTGGATGTACTCCGGCAACAAGTTCCGCGAGCTCGCCTTCGAGCACCGCTACGGCAAGGTCTACAACCGCAACCTGCCGGTCTGGTACAAGCGCGAGCTGGATGCGCGCATTCCCATCGTGCCCAGCCCGGAGCACATTCATCTGTTCATGATCGGCGGCGAGGCCGGCCGCTTCTCGGCGTTCATTCCCGGCTGGGGCAACATGACCAATCCGGTGCTGCGCGAGATCGAAGGAAAAGCGGCGGATCAGCCGCGCTGCGTCGACGGCACATGCTTACTTTGAAAGGAGCGAAACCATGAATCATCCGGTGTACGACCCGCGCGGCGTGGTGTCCGCCGACGAGCGGCCCGCGGCCAGGCGCGTCGGCGGCCTCGACGGCCTGCGCCTGGGCATCCTCGACAACACCAAGTGGAACGCGAACAAGCTGCTGCGCCAGCTGCGCGACGAGCTGCAGGCGAAGCACAAGTTCCAGTCGGTCAGCTACTACCGCAAGGAAAGCTTCTCGCGCTTCGCCGACCCTAAGCTGATCGAGACCATCCGCGCCGAGAACGACGTCGTCGTCACCGCCATCGGCGACTGAGGCTCGTGCACATCGTGCTGTATGCATGATGGCATCAGTCTCGAGTCTCTCGGTGTGCCGACCGCGGTGATCGTCACCACGGAGTTCGTGCGCGAAGCGAAGGTCCAGCGCGCGGCGCTGGGCATGAATGCCCTGGTGCCGGTGGTGATCGCGCACCCGTTGTCCTCGCTGACCGACGAGGAGATCCACGCGCGGGCGGCGAAGGCGCTGCCCGACGTGGTGGCGGCCTGGCAGGGGAAATTGGGGGAGGGATGAGCGCAGCCATGGGCGGCGCGATGAGCGGCGTGGTGGTGCTCGACCTCACGCGCTTTCTGTCCGGGCCGCATTGCACGCTGCTGCTCGCCGGCCTGGGCGCCGAGGTCATCAAGATCGACGACCCCGGCACCGGCGACCCCGCCGCGGGCGCGCCGCCGTACGCCGGACCGCAGGGCGTGGCGCTGGAGCGGCGCTCGGCGCGCGATTTCGGCATCGCCTACCTGAAGCGCGCTCGCGGAAAGAAGTCGGTCACCCTGAACCTCAAGTCGCCCGAGGGGCGCTCGCTGTTCCTCGGCCTGGTGGAAAAGGCCGATGCCGTGGTGGAGAACTTCCGCCCCGGGGTCGCCGAGCGCCTGGGCATCGGCTACGAGGCGCTGCGCGAGCGCAACCCGCGCCTGGTGTACTGCGCGCTTTCGGGCTTCGGCGCCACCGGCCCGGAGCGCGCCGCCAAGGCCTACGACCTCATGACGCAGGCGGCGGTTGGTTTGATGAGCGTCACCGGCCCGCCCCAAGGCGCGCCGTCGAAGACCGGCACCCAGCTCTCCGACACCATCGCCGGCACCTACGCCGCGCTCGGTGTGGCGAGCGCGCTGCTCGAGCGCGAGAGGAGCGGCGAAGGGCAGATGATCGACGTGTCGATGGCCGACTGCCTGTTCTCGATGATGATGGACGAGCCGCTGGACTGCTACGAGGCGCTGGGACTCGCCCCGCGCCAAGGCAACCGCATCATGCGTTTTTCTCCCTTCAACACCTACGCCGCGCGGGACGGCTGGGTAGCAATCGGCGCTGTGAGCCTCGCCGATTGGCACGGGATTCTGAAAGTTATTGAAAGACCCGAACTCTGCTCAGACGTGCAGATGAACAGCGTCGAGTGGCGCATTGCGCACAACGAAGGTATCGACGCGCTGATCTCCACTTGGACGCGCGAGCGGCCGGTGGCCGAGATCGTAGCGGCGCTCGCTCGCCACGACGTGCCGTGCTCCCCCGTGCGCACGCCGCGAGAGGCGATCGACTGGCCGCAGCTGCGCGCGCGCGACATGGTGCAGCCGCTGCAAAGCGTGCACGGCGAGGACACCGAGGTCGTCGCCGCCGGCTTCCCGCTCAAATTCAGCCGCTCCGCCGGCGGGCACGGCGCCCCGGCGCCGGTTCCGGGCCGCGACACCGCGAGCGTATTGGGGCTTACCGAAGGCCAGTTTCGCGTCCTGCGAGACCGGGGCGTCGTGTAGCGACGTAAACTGGCCGTCCACTCCAGAGGGCCTGCCATGAAGCGCTTTTTCCTCGCCGTGATCGCTGCCGTTTTCATCCTGCCGCCGGCTGTCCTCGGACAGACGTTTCCGTCCAAGACGGTGCGCATCCTTTGCCCGTTCCCCCCGGGGGGCGGGGTGGACATTACCGCCCGGGCGCTCGCCCACGAGCTCAGCAGCCTGCTGGGCCAGTCGGTGATCGTCGAGAACCGGCCGGGCGCAGGCGGGAACGTGGCGGCGGCCGAGGTGGCGAGGTCGGCGCCGGACGGTCATACGCTGTTCGTCACGCTGAACGCGCTGCACGCGATCAGCCCGCACCTCTATGCGAAGCTGCCGTTCGACGCGATGAAGGACTTTTCCTTCATCACGCCGCTCGTTTCGTTCAACAACGTGCTGGTGGTGAGCCCGGCGGCGCCGTTTCGCTCGGTTGGCGAGCTGATCGAGCTCGCCAAGCGCCAGCCGGGGAAGCTCACCTTCGCTTCGAGCGGCAACGGCACCAACATTCACCTGGTGGGCGAGCTGTTCAAGTCGAGGGCCGGCATCGACATGGTGCACGTTCCCTACAAGGGCAGCGCCCCCGCCCTCACCGACCTCATGGGGGGCAGCGTGACCATGATGTTCGACACGATTCCTTCGGCCGTGTCGCACATCAAAGGCGGCAAGCTGCGCGCGCTCGGGGTTACCGGCGCCCAGCGCTCGCCGTTGTTTCCAGACGTGCCCACCATCGCCGAGTCCGGGCTGCCGGGCTACGAAGTGGTCTCCTGGTACGGCCTGATCGGCCCGGCGGGCATCCCTGCGCCCATCGTCGGCCGGCTCAATGCCGAAGCCACGAAGGCGGCGCAGAGCGCGGGGTTCCGCGGCCGGATGGAGCCGCTGGGCTTCGACATCGTCACCGCGGCGCCCGAGAAGATGGTCGAGATGCTGCAGGCCGACAGCGCGCGGTGGGCGGCGGTGATCAAGGCCGCCGGCGTGACCATCAACTAGGCGCTTCGTCCAACCGCAGGCTGAGCGGCGTAATCTCTTCCGCGCTGCGCCTGCGGAAGTCGCGCTTGGGCACGGCGGCCATCATGCGTTGCTGCGCTTGCTCCAGGCGCTCGGCGGCCTGGGCCTGGTCGAGAGTGAGCACGCGTCCCTGTGCGACGACCTGCCGGCCGTCGACGTAGACGTCGCGCACCGCCCGATCGGCGGCATGGAAGACGAGCGATCGCAACGGGTCGCGCGCCGGCTGCATATCGAGGCAGTCCAGGTCCACGACCACCAGGTCGGCTTTCATGCCGGGCGAAAGCCGGCCGAGATCGGAGCGCAGCAGCGCGGCGGCGCCGCCCACCGTCGCGGCATTCAGGAAATCCGCCGTAGCGACCGAATGAATGTCGCGCGCCGCGATGCGCGCCAGCGAAGACGCCTTGCGCATCTCCTCGAGCATGTTATGCGGCGTCGTATCGGTGCCAATGCCCATGTTGACGCCTGCCCGCAGGTAGGCGCCGAAGCTCTCGAGCATGTGGCCGTAGCGCGCGAACGGCGTCGGGCAGTGCGCGACCGTGCAGCCGTGGTCCGCCATCAGCGCGAGATCTTTCGCCGTCCACCAGCGCACCCAGGAATGGGTGTCGATGAAGATGGCGTGTCCTAGGATCGACCCCGGCGCGAGGATGCCAAGCTCGGCCGCCCACTGGATGGGCGTCACGCCATGGCGCCGGAGCATCTCGAGCACCTCGCTCACGCCCTGGGCGATATGCACGGTCAGTGGAAGCTTGCGCTCGGTGGCCGCGGCGAAGGCGTCGCGCAGCAAATCGGCCGAGCAGGTGTCGATCTGCATCGGCGCGACGATACCCGAGAGCCTTCCCGAAGGATGCCGGCCAAGGTCGTCGACAAGCTGCAGCGCGGCATGAAAGCGCTGCCGTCCGCTCGCCTCGTCCCATTCGTACTTCAGCTCGTAATCGTTCTCCAGCTTCCAGCGCGCCGAGGCGAAGCCCGGCGCGAGGAAGCCTCGCAGCCCGCTCTGCGCCACCAGGTCGGCCCAGCCCTCCCACGCCGGGCCGATATCCACTACGGAGGTGACGCCGCTTCGCAGCAGCTCGCAGTAGGCAAACGCGGAACTCGCTGCGCGCGTTTCGCGGTCGGCCGCCGCATAAGCCTGGGAGCGCTCGAACAGCCCGGTCATGTACATCGCGCGCACGCCGTGCTCTTCGCGAATGCCGCGATACACCGGTTCGTGGCCGGGGTGGGAATGTATGTTGACCAGCCCGGGCATGACCATGCGGCGGCGGCAGTCGATCGAGGTGTCGGCCGCCCCGCGGTAGGCTGGTCCGACGTACGTCAGCGTGTTGCCTTCGAAGACAACGTCGACGTGACGCCGGTAGACGTGGTGCTGGGACGCCTCGTCCCAGATGATCGCCCAGTCCGCGCTTTTGAGGGCGGTGATTGCCACGCCGGCTCAGGGACGCTCGTCCGGCGGCTCCTGCGCGCGACAGGGGCCAAGCACCATCATGAGCGCCACCGCGCGGCGCAGGTCGCGGGGGTCGTTGAGCAGCGCGCGCATCGGATGCATGCGCGGCGGCGCAGTGCTCACCCGCGGCGGGGGCGGCGGCGCCAGCTCGATCTGAGTCAGGACCGGAGCCGGGACCGGCGCAGGTTGGGGCGTGCGGCCCCAGATGTCCTCCAGGGGCTCTTCTGCCACTACCGGTTCGGGCTGCGCTGCTTGCTCCTCCCGCTGGCGGCGGCGCGCCGCGCGCTGCGCGAGCATGTTGAACAGGAAGAAGCCGACGATGGCGAGGGCGTAAAGCAGCTCGACCGGGAAGCGCTCCATGCCTATGGCCTCCCGGGCGTGCGCGGCTCCTCGCCGCTCGCGATGGCGCCGCGCATCTCGGTGTCGGCCTGCACGTTCTTCATGCGGTAGTAGTCCATGATCCCCATGTTGCCGCTGCGGAAGGCCTCGGCCATGGCGCGCGGCACTTCGGCCTCCGACTCCACCACCCGCGCGCGCATCTCCTGCTCCAGCGCCACTGCCATGGCGCGGCGCTCCTCGGCCTTCGCCTGGGCGATCTGCTTGTCGGCGTTGGCCTGGTCGATCTGCAGCTTGGCGCCGATTTTCTCGCCCACGTCCACGTCGGCGATGTCGATCGACAGGATCTCGTAGGCCGTGCCGGCGTCCAGGCCCTTGGACAGGATGTGCTTGGAGATGTGGTCCGGGTTCTCCAGCACGCTTTTGTGGTTGGTGGCCGAGCCGATGGTGCTGACCATGCCTTCGCCTACCCGGGCGATGATGGTCTCCTCGCCGGCGCCGCCCACCAGGCGGTCGATGTTGGTGCGCACGGTGACGCGCGACACCACGATGAGCTGGATGCCGTCCTTGGCCACCGCGGCGATCTTGGGCGTCTCGATCACCTTGGGCAGCACCGACATCTGCACCGCCTCGAGCACGTTGCGCCCGGCGAGGTCGATGGCCGCGGCGCGCTGGAAGGGCAGGGGAATATTGGCCTTGTCCGCCGAAATCATGGCGTTGACCACGCGCACCACGTTGCCCCCGGCGAGATAGTGCGCCTCCAGGTCGTTCACCGTGAGGTTGAGCCCGGCCTTGACCGCGCTGATGCGCGCGGTCACCACGGTGTTAGGCGGGATGCGGCGCAGGCGCATGCCCACCAGCGTGAACAGGCCCACGTACGCGCCGGAGGCCCAGGCCGCGATCCACAGCGGAATGGGCACGAGGTACAGCAGCAATACGATCGCGACGACGACGATGACGAGGAGCCCGAGCCCCCCGGTAAGGCCTGTGGCCAGTTCGCTCATGCATCCTCCTTCTCGTTGGTATTCGGTAGGTGCCGCACCACGATGCGGTTGCCGTCGACGCGCGTCACTTCGATCGGGGTACCCGGCTCGATCAGCTCGCCGTCGGACACTACATCGACGCGCGCGCCCTCGATGTCGGCGATGCCCGCCGGGCGCAGCGGCGTGGTGGCGCGCCCGCGCTTGCCCAGCCAGCGCACCTCTTCCTCTCCCGCGGGAGCCAGCCCCGTTTCCAGGACGAGCTGCCGACCAAAGCGCGTGCGCGGCATGAAGCGCAGCAGCAGCAGGCTCGCCCCCAGCGCGATGAACAGCGCGAGCAGCATGCGCCCGGCGGCGAGCATGAAGAATTCCGGCGTCGCGCCCGAGCCCACCACGCTCAGCACGAGTGCCGCCAGCAGGGCGAGGATGCCGAGGATGCCGGCGAAGCCGAACCCCGGGATGACGAAGAACTCGAGCAGCAGCAGCACCACGCCGCCGGTGGCGAGCAGCACCTCGCCCCAGCCGGCGAGCTGCACCAGCCAGTGCCCCCAGAAGAACGCGGCTAGCGCGCCTACGCCGATGGCGCCGGCGACGCCGAAGCCCGGCGTGCGTAGCTCGATGATGATGCCCAGCATGGCGAGCGTGACGAGCAGCGAGCTCAGGATCGGATGCGTTAGAAAGCGCACCACGTTCTCGGCCCAGTTGGGCGACAGGCGCCGCAGCTCGGCATCCCTGATGCCCACGCGCTCGAGCGCCGCCTGCAGCGTGTCGGCGCTGAACTCGGCGACCTTGTGCTTCAGCGCCTCGTCGGTGGTGAGCGTGAGGAGCTTGCCTTTCTCGATCACGCCGCGCACCGCGACGTCGGCGTCGACCATGGCCTCGGCGAGCAGCGCCGGGCGCTTGCGGCTCTCCGCGGTGGCGCGGAACTCCTTGCGCACGTACGACACGGTCTTCTCGGAGACCGGCTGGGCGCCGCCGCCGCCCGCCTGCACCGGGGTGGCGGCCCCGATGGTAGCGCCGGGAGCCATGATGAGGTGCTGCGCGGCAAGCGAGATCAGCGCCCCGGCGGAAATGGCGCGCCGGTTGACGTAGGCGAGGGTCGGCACGCCGGCGCTGAGCAGCGCGTCGCGGATCTGCACGGCCGCATCCACGCGCCCGCCGAAAGTGTTGACCTCCAGCACCACCGCCGCGGCGCCGGCCGCCGCCGCCTCGTCCAGCACGCGCTGCACGAACGGCGCAAGCCCCAGGTCGATGATGCCCTCGATCGGCGCGACATACACCACCGGGCGCTTTTCCTGCGCCAGGCCGCCCGTCGCCGCGAAAAGCAGCGCAAGGGCAAGCAGGATCGTTCGCATGGCCCGAGTCTACAGGCAGGCGCGCCTGCCGCGGCTCGCGCTAGTGGCGCGGGCCCTTGCGGCCGCTTTCGTTGGAGTCGGGGGTCGAGCGCTTGGGAGCCCGCGTGGCGGTGGACTCGAGCAGCAGGCCGACGGCCTGCGTGAAGACCGGCAGCGGCACTTCCTCCTCGCCGGAGAGCATGCGCTCGAGGCGATCGGTGGACACGCTGAGCGCGTCGCCCAGGGCCTCGAGCCCGTTGCACAGCTGCACCGCGCGGCGCAGCGCCATCATCGGAACTTCCGAGTTTTTCATGGCCCGATGATAGCGGCCCGACGCCGTTTAGTTGTCAGCCGTAGCTGCGCAGGCGCTGCGAAAACT
>DATACE010000242.1:0-6564 GCA_036259215.1 Burkholderiales bacterium
GCCCGACCAGGCGTTGTCGCCGTAGGGCCGCGACGCCCAGTCGATCGCGTTTTTCAGCACGCCGGGCAATCCGTAGTTGTACTCCGGTGTGGCGATCAGGATGGCGTCGGCCGCGCGGATGCGGGTTTTCAACTCCGCCACCCTCGGCGGAATGTTCTTCTCGTCGTCCTGGTTGAACGCCGGAATGCCCTCGAGGCTGAGGATTTCGATCTTGGCGTCGGCCGGGCACAGTTGCTGTGCAGCACGCAGCGCGGCGAGGTTATACGAGGCTTTGCGCAGGCTGCCGCAAATGCCCAGGATCTTGACGGGGTCGGCCATGAGAATCTCCTTCTGGAAGCTCACGGCGCAGCCAGAAATGTGCCGAGGCGTAACATCGCCGCCTTAGCATTTCATTCCCATTACACCAGCGAGGTTGTCATGGCCGGGAAATCGATCAAGAACAAGCGCAAGTACAAGGCGCTCAAGCGCAAGGGCATGCCGAAGAGCCGGGCGGCGGCGATTTCCAACGCCGGCAAGAAGGCGAGCCGCAAAGGCGGCAAGAAGGGCGGGAAGAAGGGCGGGAAAAAGAAGTACTAGCCGCACACCCCGACGTAGCCGCAGGAGGTGCAGTAGTCGCAGCCATCCTTGCGGATGAGGGTGCTGTTGCCGCAGTCGGGGCACCTGGCGCCGGCGATCACCGGCACATGGGTTTCCGAAGGCGAGGCGAGGATGCCCATGGCGCGCCGCGGCAGGCCGTTCTCGTCCAGGATGCCGAGCATCGCGTAGCGATGCAGCATCAACCGCGCCAGGTACGACACGGTCGAGGGGAAGGTCTGCTGCTTCTTGACTCCGGGCACGAAGGCCATGAAGTCGCCGAGCGGCTCGGGGAACTCCAGCAGCTTCCTCAGCTTCATGCCGATCCAGGCCGGGTCGAGCACGCGCATGTCCAGCGATAGCAGCTTGCACAGGCCATCGAGGGCGCGCGGGTATTCGCCCGAAAGCCAGACCGAATACGGCCGCGTGAGCCCGTCGGGCAGCGTGATCTCTTTCAGGCCCAGGACGAAATCGTCGCCGGTGCGCGGGTTGAGCACGTCCACCGTCCAGGACATGGTGCCGTCGGTGCCGGTCTTGGGCTCCTTCAACGCGAACATGGCGTCGACCACCGGGGAGGGGCCGTCGCCGCCGGTGAGCGAGAAATCCCCCTCGAGGCCTTTGTGCAACTGCTCGACGCGCCACTTCACCACCTGCGCAAAGGCCGACACCACCGACGGCATGCGCTTTTTTTCCCCCGTGGGCGGAAAAGGCATGTCGAAGCCGTCGTCGCCCCCGGTCTTGGCCAGCGCCTCCAGCTTGAGCATCAGCCAGGCATGGTCGTTCGCCCGCATGTCCATCGATAGCGTCTTGGCAAGCGCCCCCAGGCCGCGCGGCTGCTCGCTGCCGTTGACCCATACCTCGAAGGCGTGCGGGCGGCCGCCGCCTGGCCGCGCGGCATCTGGCGCGGCGGAACCATTATCGACATGGCCGACGAATACCGCGAAGCGGTATTGGGGGTGCTCGATCATGTAGGTCCAGGCCGGGTTGCCGGCCGACAGGTCCGGGCGGCCCGGCCAGCGCAGCGAGGCGAGCACCGGCGCCGGCACCGACTTCACTTGAATGCGCCGGTTGACGTCGTCCTGGACGAAGTCTTCCGTTTTCTGAACTGAAAGAACAGAACCCAGAATCTTGTTCGGCCGGTACGTCGCCAGGCCCTTGAGTCCGGATTTCCAGGCATGGAAGTACAGGTCCTGGAATTCCGTGTACGGGTAGTCCTCCGGCACGTTGACGGTCTTGGAGATGCTGGTGTCGACGTAGGGGGCCACCGCGGCCACCATCTGCTCGTGCGAGCGTGCCGAGATTTCCAGCGCGGTCACGAAATAGGACGGCAGCGCATCGATGTTGCCGCCGGCCGCCTTGTAACGCCGCCAGGCGTGGTCTTCGACCGGGAATTCCTTAAGCGAGCCGTCGGCCATGCGCTTCTTGCGCGTGTAGGTCCACGAGAACGGCGGCTCGATGCCGTTGGATGCGTTGTCGGCGAACGCCAGGCTGATGGTGCCGGTGGGCGCGATCGACAGCAGGTGCGAATTGCGCAGGCCATGCTTTTTCACCTGCTCCTTAAGCGCGGCCGGAAGGCGGGTGGCAAAGCTGCTGCCCGAGAAATACAGGTCGGCGTTGAACAGCGGAAAGGCGCCGCGCTCCTTCGCGAGCTCCAGCGAGGCGCGGTAGGCGTGGTCGCGCAGGCTTTCGGCGATGCGCGCGGCCATCTGGCGCGCCTCGTCGGTGTCGTACTTCAGGCGCAGCATGATGAGCGCATCGCCCAGGCCGGTGAAGCCCAGGCCGACGCGGCGCTTGGCCATCGCCTCCCTGCGCTGCTGCTCGAGAGGCCAGGCGGTGACGTCGAGCACGTTGTCCAGCATGCGCACCGCGACATCGATGTTCCGGGCGAATTTGTCGAAATCGAACCTGGCGCCTTCGGTGAAGGCGTTGGAAACGAACCGCGTCAGGTCGATGGACCCCAGGCAGCAGCAGCCGTAGGGCGGCAGCGGCTGCTCGGCGCAGGGGTTGGTTGCCTCGATGGTCTCGCAGTAATGCAGGTTGTTGTCGCGATTCATGCGATCGAGGAACAGGATGCCCGGCTCGGCGTGGTCGTAGGTCGAGCGCATGATCTGGTCCCACAGGTCGCGCGCGCGCACCGTCCGGTACACCCACAGGCCGTCGGGACGCTGGTAGACGCCTTCCTTCGGCCAGGGCTTTCTCTTGTGGACCAGCTCGATCTCGCGGTCGTGCTCCACCGCCGTCATGAACTCGTCGGTAACGCCCACGGAGACGTTGAAATTGGAAAGATCGCCCTGGTCCTTGGCGTGGATGAATTCCTCGATGTCCGGGTGATCGCAGCGCAGCACGCCCATCTGCGCGCCGCGCCGCGAGCCTGCGGATTCCACGGTCTCGCACGACTGGTCGAATACGCGCATGTAGGAGACCGGGCCGCTCGCTCGCGAGTGCGTGCCCTTGACCTCGGCCCCCTTGGGGCGGATCGCCGAGAAGTCGTAGCCCACGCCGCCGCCGCGGCGCATGGTCTCGGCGGCCTCCTGCAGCGCGGTGTAGATGCCGGGCTTGCCGTCGACCACTTCGGAGATCGAGTCGCCCACCGGCTGCACGAAGCAGTTGATCAGGGTCGCCTGCAGGTTGACGCCGGCGGCCGAAGCGATGCGCCCGGCGGGGATGAAGCCTTCTTCCTGCGCCTGCAGGAAGCGCCGCTCCCAGTGCCCGCGGCGCTCTTCGGGCTCGGCCTGCGCCAGCGCGCGCGCCACGCGCAGGCGCACCTCGGCGGCCGTGGTCTCGTCGCCCTTGGCGTATTTCTCGATCAGCGCGTCGCGGCAGATTTCCTGCTCGGCGACGAGCGGTGACAGCTGGATTTCCATGGCAGCCTTACTGTATCGATTTACAGTATATCAAATCAGGTCTGGGCAACCGCCGGGGCATCGTCGCTGCCGGGTTCGGCTTCTTGGCGGGCGCGCTTGAGAAGCTCGGCCGCGTCGGCATGGCCGTAGCGCAGCGCGAGCTCCACGGCGGTGTCGCCTTCTCGCGTGGTGAGTGCCGGGCTCGCCCCGTTCCTCAGCAGGAGCTCCACCATGGGCACGCTGCCTTTCATGGCGGCGTAGGCGAGCGGCGTGTAGCCGTTGTCGTGGTGCAGGTCCGGGTCGAAGTTCATCGACAGCACCTTCTGCGCATACACCAGGTTGTTTTTCTCGATGGCGTAGAACAGGGCGCGGATGCCTTCCGGGCTCCTTTCCTTGGGCTTGGGCTCCAGGCCCGTGGGCAGGACCTTCACCACGTAGTTGATCAGCCCGACGCCCACCAGCGCCACCAGCGCGAGCACGATCGGAATTTTCGAGATGTTCAGGCCCACGGCGATCTGCTCGGGCATGTTGGCCCCGGCAATGAGCAGCGTCACCGCCACGAACAGGAAGAACTTCAGGTAGAGGAACAGGCCTATGATCACCGCGATGCCCAGGAACGCGAGCAGGGTGTCCTGGCTCACGCCGAGGCTGCCTTCGACGTATTCCTGGGGCAGGTTGGCGAGCACCGCGGTGACCGTGATGAGCCCCATCAGGATCAGCTCGCGGATGCGCAGCTTGGTGAGGAAATCGAGACCTTCTTTTTGTCCAGCCATTGCTGTCTCCCTGATGCGCATTCTATAGAATTTCAACCGTGTCCAAGGCCTTCGTCCGGGAAGATTCCGAAACGCCCGAGGAGCCGCTCGAGGCGCCGCCGGTCGCCGCGCGCGGAAAGAATTACATGTCGCCGGCGGGCTTCGCGCGGCTCAAGGCCGAGCTGCGCGAGCTGGTCGAGGTCGAGCGCCCGGCGGTGGTCAAGACGGTGTCGTGGGCGGCGTCCAACGGCGACCGCTCCGAGAACGGCGACTACATCTACGGCAAGCGCCGGCTGCGGGAGATCGACCGCCGGGTGCGCTTCCTCATCAAGCGGCTGGAGAACGCCGAAGTCGTCAATTCGTCCGGCCGCGATACCGACCAGATATTCTTCGGCGCGCGCGTCACCTTCAGGGTAAAGGATGAAACGCGCGTGGTTACGATCCTCGGGCTGGACGAGGTCGATCCGGCGCACGGCATCGTGTCGTGGGTGTCGCCGATCGCAAAGGCGCTCATCAAGGCGCGCGAGGGCGACACGGTCGTGCTGCGCACCCCCGGCGGCGAAGAAAAACTTGAAATACTGGAGGTCAGCTACCCGTGAGCATCGCCAGGGAGTTCCGCGAGTTCGCCATGAAGGGCAACGTCGTCGACCTGGCGGTCGGTGTCATCATCGGCGCGGCGTTCGGCAAGATCGTCGCCTCGGCGGTGAGCGACATCATCATGCCGCTGGTGGGCACGCTGCTGGGCGGGCTCGACTTCAGCAGCCTGAGGGTCGAGATCGGCAACGCCAGGATCCAGTACGGCAGGTTCATCCAGACCTGCGTCGACTTCGTCATCATCGCCTGGGCGATCTTCGTCGCCGTCAAGGTGATCAACCGCCTGAAGCGCGCCGAGCCGCCACCCGCGCCGCCCACCCCGCCGCGCGAGGAGCAGCTGCTCACCGAGATCCGCGACCTCTTGAAGCAGGACCGTTAGCGATCAGTTCTTCTTGAAGTCGCCGGCGGTGACCACCGAGAGCTTGGCCGGGTCGAGGTGGCGCTTGAGCGCGGCGTGTACCGCGCCGGGGGTGAGGGCGGCGATCTGCCTTTCGAACTCGATGTCCCAGGCGAACGTGCGCCCGGCGAACAGGTAGTTCGCGAGCCGGCCGGCGAGGGCGCGGTCGTGTGTGCGCTGCATGCGGCGCGCTTCGAGCAGCGCGCGCTTGCCGCTCTCGATCTCCTCGGCGCCGAAGCCCTCGCGCACTGCGCGCTCCAGCTCCTCGCGCAGCGCGGCGCGCACGCGCTCGCGGTTCTGCGGCGCGAAGATCGAGCCGACGCGAAACGCCGCGTTCTGGTCGAAGTAGCTCGAGGTGAACGAAGTGAAGGTGCTGTAGGACAGGCCTTCCTTTTCGCGCACGCGCGCCGGGATGCGCGCGGTGGAGGAGCCGCCGAGCAGGTAGTTGGCCAGCACCAGCGCCGGAAAGTCGGGATGGTCGTCGCGTACCGGCATGTTGAGGCCGGCGCGCAGCACCGCATTCGCCTTGTCGGGGGTCACCACCTTCTCGACCGTCGGCGGCACCTCGAAGTAGCGGGTGGGCACGCGCTTGAACGGGTGCGGCGTTTTCCACGGTCCGAACAGATCCTCGGCCAGCTTCGCCACCTCGTCGGGGTCGAAGTCGCCCACCGCGACGAAGTCCGCGGCGGTTGCGCCGAACAGCTCGCGATAGCAGGCCACGGCGTCGTGCAGCGTCGCCTCGCGCAGCCAGCGGATCTTCTCGTCCACCGTCGGCGTGTAGTGCGGGTGGCCCGGAGGGTACTCGGTGAGGTGGCGCGTCAGGGTCTCCGAGGCGCGCGCCGACGGGTCGGTGCGCTGCGCCTCGGCGCCGGTGATCGCGGCTCGCTTCATCTCCTCGAACTCCGCCGGCGAGAACGCCGGCTCGCGCAGCACTTCGGCAACCAGGCGCAGCGCCGCCGGAAGGTTCTCGCGCCGCACCTCGATGCTCGCCCCTTCGCCGCCCACCGAGACGCTCGCGTTCAGGCGCTCGAAGGCGTCCTTCAACTGCGTGCGGCTGAGCCGCTTGGTGCCGCGCATCAGCATGTGGCCGGCGTAGCTGCACGCGGCCTCGCGGTGGGCGAGGCTCTGCTCGTCGCCCCAGTGCAGCGTCAGGCTCGCCAGCACGCGCCCGCCGCGGGTTTTCTTGGGCAGGAGCGCCGCGCGGATGCCGTTGGCGAGCTCGCGGCGCACCAGCCGCGCCTCGATGTTCTGCGGCGAGGGCTCGAAGGCCTCGCCCAGGCGCACGCCCTCGCCGTCCCCCTTGAACGCTTCCAGCGCCGCCGGCCAGTCGCGCGAGGCGGGGATGGGCGCGCGATCCGGCGCCTCGGTGGGATGGAACACCCCGAGCACGCGGTTGGCGCGCTTC
>DATACE010000243.1:0-24938 GCA_036259215.1 Burkholderiales bacterium
GCCCGTATAGCTGTTGCTCTCGGCTTTGGCGCCCAGCGTGAAGTCGAGCGTTTCGTGCAGGGCGATCTCGTCCTGCACGAAGGCATGGTTGCGATGCAGGCTGCGGTTGGCCGGGGTGAAGGCGAACCCGCTGCCCGGAAAATTCTGCAGCTTGTCGCGGTAATGCCGCAGGCCGAAGCCCCAGATGAGCCGGTGCCGGCCGCGCGGCGCCAGGTTGTGGCGCAGCTCGAGGTCGTAGGTGTCCAGGTGCTCCTTGAAGATCGCCGTGTGGTGGCGCGAGCGGCGATCATAGTAGGCCTGCGTGCTCAGGCTCGCCCCCGCGCCCAGGTCCCGCGTCCAGCGGCCGAGCACGTTCAGCCCGGCGATGTCGCGCTCCACCGGCCCGAGCTGGCCGCCATAGACATCCCCCTGCAGGGTGAAGCCGTGGCCGCGGCGGCCCCAGTCGGCGCGGAAGCCGGCTTGCGCGTGGTCGGCCCGGTCGCCGTTGCGCATTCCGCCCGGCAGGGTGGTGCTGTCCCGGCGCATCGCCTTGGCATAGCCGCGGTAGTGCCCGTCGGCCAGCACGCCGCCGTAGCGAAAGGCGGCGTCGCGCTGCATCTCGCCGGCGCCGATGGCCGCCATCGCGCCCTGGGTCTCGCCGGCGGGACGGGTGATGACGTTGATCACGCCGTTGACGGCGTTCGCCCCCCACAGCGTGGCGCCCGGCCCGCTGATCACCTCGATGCGCTCGACGTCCTCGAGCAGCACGTCCTGCGCTTCCCAGAAAGTCCCGGAGAACAGCGGCGAATAGACGGTGCGCCCGTCGATCAGCACCAGCAGCTTGTTGGCGAGCGTGCTGTTGAAGCCGCGCGCCGTGATGGCGTACTGGTTGGCGTCGGGCTGTGCGACCTGCAGGTTGGGCGCCAGGCGCAAGGCCTCGCCCAGGCTCTTGGCGCCCGAGCGCCGGATGTCCTCGGCCGAGATGACGTAGACCGAAGCCGCGGCGCGCACGAGGGGCTCGTCGCGGCCGGAGACCGTGGACACCACGATGCTGCTCAGCTGCTCGAGCGAAAGGTCGACCAGGCTCGCGGCTACATGGACCGGGGTCGCCGCATGGGCGCAGGCCCCGCCGATTACCCCCAGCGCCGCCATCAGCTTGCGCATGGCCTCTCCTCTTTTTTATCTGCCCACGTTGGCCAGCAAGTCGTTAAGCGCGCCCGGCTCCACCGGCTTGGTGAGATGGTAATCGAAGCCCGCGTCCAGGGCGCGCCGCCGGTCGCCCTCCTGCCCCCACCCGGTGAGCGCGATCAGCGTCGTGGCGGTCCCGTAGTGCTCGCGCAGCGCTCGCGCCACCTCATAGCCGTTGGCCCCCGGCATGCCGATGTCGAGCACCGCCGCGTGCGGCCGGAACTCGCCGGCCATGCAGATCGCCGCGGCGCCGTCGTAGGCCACGCGCACGTCATGCCCGTAGATCGCCAGGATGCGCTGCAGCGAGTCCGCGGCGTCGCGGTTGTCGTCGGCCACCAGCACCCGCAAGCTGGGCGCGGGCGCGGACGCCGCCGGCGCGGCCGGCTGCGGCTCGGCGGGGCGCTCGGCGCGCCCCGGAAGCGGCAGGCGCACGATGAACTCGCTGCCTTTGCCGGGTCCCGCGCTGCGCGCCTGCACCGTGCCGCCGTGCAGCTCGACGATGCCGTGCACCAGCGACAGGCCGATGCCCAGCCCGCCGTGCGAGCGCTCGTGCGCGCTGGTGAGCTGCGAGAACGGCTGGAACAGCCGGCCGGCCACTTCCGGCGGAAAGCCGATGCCGTTGTCCTCCACCGCGATGGCGAGGTGGCGGCCCTGCATCTCGGCGCTGAGCGAGATGGCGCCGCGGCCCTCGGTGTAGCGGGCGGCGTTGTTCAGCAGGTTGGATAGCACCTGCGCGAGGCGCGTCGGGTCGGCGTCGAGCATGACCCGCTCGCTCGGCAGGAGCACCGACAGCCGGTGCCCCGCCGCGGTGATGTTCGGGCGGCTGGTCTCAAGCGCAAGGTCGATGGCGCGCTCGAGCGCGATGCGCTCCTTGCGAATGCGCAGCTTGCCGCTGCCGATGCGCGCCAGGTCGAGCAGGTCGTCGATCAGGCGCGACATGTGGTCGACCTGCCGGTCGATCACCTCGCGGCTCCAGGCAAGCTCCGGATCGAGCGCGGCCTTCTTCGCGAGGATGGCCACGGCGTTGCGCACCGGCGCGAGCGGGTTGCGCAGCTCGTGCGCCAGGGTGGCGAGGAACTCGTCCTTGCGCCGGTCGGCCTCGCGCAGCGCCTCCTCCATCCGGCTGCGCGCTTCCTCGGCCTGCTTGCGCTCGTGGATGTCCGAGACCACGCCCACCCAGCCGTCGGGCCGGCCCGCGGCATCGAAGGTCGGCTCGGCCACGGCGTGGATCCAGCGGCTGTGCAGTTGGGGAAAATCGGCCACGCGCTCGTAGGACACGCGCTCGCCGCGCAGCACCCGCTCGAAGTGCTCGCGGTTGGCCGCCAGCCCGTCGGCGCCGATGACCGCCTGGATGGGCAGGCCGGTCATTTCCTCGGGCGAGCGGCCGGCCCAGCCGGCGAACACCCGGTTGGCCCAGATGTAGCGCAGGTCGCTCGAGCAGCGCACCACGCCCACGGACATGGTGTCGGCGATGAGGCGCATCTCCTGGGCGCTGCGCGCCTGCTCGGTGACGTCGACCGTGATGGAGCCCACCAGCGGGCTGCCGTCGGCGTCGCGCAGCAGGAACTTGGTGCTGTGGAAGTGCCGCGGCCCGTCCGCGGCGGGATACGTCAGGGCGAAGGTGGCGGGCGCATCCGCGGCGAGCACGCGCGCGTCATTCGCGCGTACGGTGCGCGCCACTTCGACGGGCAACAGCTCGTCGTCGGTTTTTCCGCGCCAGTCCGAGGTGCCCACCAGGGACTGCGCGGCGGCGTTCATGAAGACGTAGCGCCCTGCCGCGTCCTTGATGAACACGCAGGCGGGCGAGTTCTCCATGAACTTGCGAAAGCGCTCGTCGCTCGCCTGGGCGCGCGCGGCGGCCCGGCGCATGGCGCCGCCCACGGAGGCAATCAGCACGCTGGAAAGGGAGAAGGCGGCCATCTCGGCCGGCGCGAACAGCAATCCGGGGTCGTAGAGCGTATGCGCGGCGGCGTACCCGGCCGCCGCGGCCAGTACCGCGGGCCAGAAGCCGCCGAACCAGGCGGCAACGATCACCGCCCCGAATACCGTGATGAAAGGAACCCGCACGCCCAGCCACGGGTCGAGCAGCAGCCGCAAGCCGATGGCGAGCGCAACGGCGGCAAGCGCGACGAGGTACCGGATGAGCCCCCTCCTGACTGAGGAGAGATAGTACTGAAAGCCGCTTCAGCGTGCGGCGGCGGCTGTCGCTGGTTCGACTACGAGCCCGGGGCGCAGGCTCGCGCCCTGGCGCGCGAGCTCCTGCTGCACGCGGCTCGCATGAATCGCCCTCGGGGGCACGTCCTCCTTGGCCGCCAGTGCGGCGCACACGCCGGCCGCTTGCCCGGTCGCCATGACGATCGGCATGACGCGGTAGGAGCTATGCGCCTCGTGCGTGCCCGAGATGCAGCGGCCGGCCACCATCAGCCGCTCGGTGTTCCTCGGCAGCAGGCAGCGCAGCGGGATGTCGTAAGCCTCTCCCGGCGGCAGGCGCTTGAGCAGCGTGCCGCTGCCTTTGGGATTGTGGATGTCCACCGGATAGGCGCCGCGCGCGATGGCATCGTCGAACTTGCGCGCGCCCAGCACGTCGTCGGCGTCGAGCTGGTAGTCGCCCAGCACGCGCCGCGTCTCGCGCACGCCGACCTGCACGCCGCTTTGCACCACGTAGGAATCCTCGAACCCGGGCACGTAGCGGCGCAGGAACGCCGCGATCTGCCGCATCTGGCGCCGGCTGCACCACTCCGCATAGGAAAGGTCCCAGACGTCGGCGCCGAGCACCCGCGTCACCCGCGTGCTGTTCACGCTCACCTCGCCCTCGTGCGGGGTGGCGAAGAACAGCATGTCCTCGCGCGGCAGCTCGAGGTCCCCGGCCTCGGTTGCCCGGCGCACAAGCGCCCACAGCCCGTGCACCCCGCGCCACTCCTTCGGGTTTTCGCGCACATAGGCTTCGAAAGCGGCGCGGCGGAACTGGTTGACGCGAAACATGAGCGTCATGGGCTGCACCAGGCCGTCGAAGCGGCCGGTTTCGTACGGCGCGCCGGCCTGCACCGCGACGTCGCCGTCTCCTGTGCAGTCGATGATCACTTTGGCGCGCACCACCAGCGGGCCCGACTTGGTCTCGAATATCACGCCCTCGCTGCCCGGCAGCACGCCGCTCGCAAAGGCGTGGAACAGGAACTGCACCCCCGCCTCGTCGAGCAGCTCCAGCGCGATCAGCTTGAACCACTCCGGATCGAACGGCACGACATAGCCGGTGGCGAGCGAGGGCGCGATGGCGCCGCCGGCGGCCACCAGGCGCTCGAGCAGGCGCCTGAGCACGCCGTGCACCACGGCTTCGCCGGGCCCGTGGTCGTGCGGCAGCAGGGTGTTGGCGGCGGATTCTTTCTTCGCCCCCTTGTCCGTATGAAAAGACATGAGCGGCATGACCAGCGCCGCGGTGGCATTGCCGCCGAGGAAGCCGTAGCGCTCGGCCAGCACCACGCGCGCGCCCGCATCGGCCGCCGCCACCGCCGCGCCAATGCCCGCGGGGCCGCCGCCAACGACCAGCACGTCGGCCTCGCCGGCGAGCAATCCGGGCCGCGGCGGCAGCTGCAGCCGGACGGGCGCTTCAGGCCGCCTTAGCGCTGGCAATCTGCAGCTTCTCCCGCGTGAGCAGCTCGACCAGGATGCGGTGCGTCTCCTGCGCGCGCTTTTGCAGCGGCGGCACCGTCTTCGCGAGCGTCGAGCGCATCGCCCGGCCGTGATCCCAGGAATGGTCGATGTAGGCGATAAGGCGCCCGGCGTTCACCAGCTTCATCGGCGGCGCCGGCACCTGCAGCTCCTCGAGGAAGCCGCTCACCTTGCCGGCGTAGGGCAGCGCGACGAACGGCACGCCGCGCAGCGCCGCGAAGATGAGGAAATGCAGCCGCATGCCGACGACGAAATTGAACTTGCTCATGAGCGACAGGAGCTGGCCCGAGCTGTATTCGGCCTTGAGCACCGTGGCGCGCTGCGCGCGCAGCATGCGGGCGATCACCGCATGGCTGTGCTGCGAGTCGAGCACCGAGCGCTCCATGGGCACCAGGCACACGTCGGCGTCGTAGCGATCCACCATGAAGTCGGCCGCGTCGGCGAGCAGCGCGTGGTACTCGTCCGGCTCGATGTCGGGCGCCGCAGCGCCCGGCTCGCGCACCGACATGCCGATCAGGCGCCGGCGGCCCTCCAGGCCCTCCACCTTCATCACGCCGCGCGGCAGCGGCTCGGGCTTGAGCAGGAGCGCCGGGTCGGCGGTGACGATGATCTCGCGATGCACGCCGGCGGCCTCCAGCGTCTGCTGGGCGGCGCGCTCGCGCACCGTGATGACGTCGACGTGCTCGAGGACCTCGCGCACCGCGGCCTGCACGGTCGGGTCTTTCAGCGGACCGGCGCCGATGGCATAGAGCATCACCGGCACGCCCTTTTCGATGGCCATCTGCGCCTCGCGCAGGTAGATGCGCGCCTCGGCATCGAACAGGATGCCGCCGCCGCCGACGATCAGGAGATCCAGGCGCTCGACCTCCGGCAGCACCTCGGCGCGCGAGAGCTTCCTCACCGGGACCGCCCGCTCCACCGCGTGCCGGCGCTTGGTGTCCTCGGCGTCGCGCGAGAACACGGTGATCTCGACCGGCAGGTCGCGCCGCAATTGCATCACGATGGATTGCAGGATCGCCTCGTCGCCGAGGTTCAGGCCGCCGTAGGAGCCCGTGATGCCGATGCGGTACAGGTCTTTCGCCATGCCGGCACCAACGCAAAAACTATGCCCAGGCACGGCACTTGCACCGGCTTTCGGGTGCCGTGGACGTGCGCAACCGCTACACCGAGACCTTGCAGTTCGCCGCCGCCACCATCGGCGGCGCGGCCCGCC
The DNA here is from genome assembly GCA_036259215.1 of Burkholderiales bacterium. Taxonomy (GTDB): domain Bacteria; phylum Pseudomonadota; class Gammaproteobacteria; order Burkholderiales; family SG8-39; genus SCGC-AG-212-J23. The sequence continues at coordinate 6,047 of DATACE010000243.1, forward strand.
TTGCCAGGTTCCTGAACGTGCCGCGCAGCGACGTGCTGCGCTGGCTGGCGGGCGAGGAAGCGCCGCCGGACCAGGTGTTTCTGGATGCGCTGGACGTGATCGCCGACGGGCCCTATGCCGATCCGGAGCGCCGGCGCATCCGCGTCAGCGTCCTGCCGCCACGCTGAAAAAATCCTCCTCCGCGCGTCCTGAGGCCACGGCGTCGGCATAAAGCCCGTGCATGTGCTCGGCAAGGGGTACCGGCACGCCGGCCGCTTTGGCCGCCGCCACGATGAGGTCCAGGTCCTTCTTGACCAGCGCGTTGGTCGCTGCGGGCGTGAAATCGCGCCGCTTGAGCGGGTCGAGCTTGTACTTCACCAGCGGCGAGCCCACCGCGCTCTCGCCGATCACGTCCAGGATCGCTTCCCAGCCGATGCCGCCTTTGGTCGCGAGCGCGAGCGCCTCGCCCATCATCCCGGCGGTCACCGCGACCATCAGGTTCACCGCGAGCTTGGCGTAGCGCGCCTCCTCGCCCTCGCCCAGCCAGATCTGGGCGCGGCTGAAGGCGGCGAGCGCGGGCTTCGCCGTCTCGAACATTGCGCGCGGGCCGGAAGCGAACACCGTCAGCGTGCCCGCCTCGGCGAGCGCGGTGCTGCCTGAAATCGGCGCCCGCAGGTAAGGTCCGACGATTGCGCCGATCGCCTTGGAGGCTTGCGGACCGATGGTGGAGGTCTCCACCAGCAGCGCTTTCTCGACGCGTAGCTGCTTCGCGAGCTGAAGGAGGGATTCTTCGGTGGGCATCGACGTAAACACGAGATCCGCCCCGCTCAGATCCTCCGAAACCGCGATGCCGCGCGCGCTCGCCGCCGCGCGGCGTGCCGGGTCGATGTCAAAGCCCCTCACCTCGGAGCCCGCCTTCACCAGGCGCGCCGCCATCGGCAGGCCGATCTTTCCCAGTCCGATCCAGGCAATCCTCATTCGGGTTCTCGCTTTTCCAGAACGCTTCGGTCCCAGCGGCCCAGCTCCGCCGCCGCCTCGTAGGTGCTCTGCAGGAAATCCAGGAGCATGTCGTCCGGCGCCGAGGACTCGCGCACCGCGTCGTAAGGCAGGACGAACTCGCCCAGCTCCTTGCTGTAGTGCGCCGCGGGCGGCCCGGCGCGTGCGGCGGCAAAGCCCTCGGGGGCGGGGTACGCGTACGAGTAGAACGCCGCCTGCGGGTAATGCTCGCCGCCCGGCCAGAAGCCGCAGCTGCTGCATTCGTCCGAGTACGCTTCGCGCACCACGCGGTCGGGGAGGTTGGGGACCCCGCCCGGATGCTCGGGCGCGCGCCGCCCGGAAAAGCGCGTGACGGCGAGGTCCGCGCTGCCCCAGAAGAAGTGCACCGGGCTGCACTTGCCGCGATAGCGCGCCCGGAAGCGCCGCAATACCCGGTCGGCCTGCACCAGCGCCTGCCAGAAGCGATAGGCGTACTCGGCATCGTAGGCGTCGTGGATCTCGTCCTGGTCGAACGGGATGGCTAGCGCCACTTCATTCGGCTTCCTGCCGATGCGCACCGGCAGCTCGAGAGACTCCAGCAGCCCCATGAGCTCCCGGTAAAACGCCGCGACGCTTCTCGGCTCGAGCGCCAGGCCGGCGCGGCGGCCATCGCTCGCCTGCAGGAGCAGCCGGTGATCGACGAAGTCGAAATCGAGCTGGAAGATGCGCGTGCCGTGCGGAATCGGGCCCGTCGTGAGGCCTCTCGCCGACACGTGCAGCGCGACGTGCCACTGGTGGTTGACCCAGGGGCTCTGCGCCAGCGTGATCTTGCCGACGACCTGCAGCCACAGGTGCAGGGTTGCATAAGTGTCCTTCCAGGCTGCGAAGGGCAGGCTTGGCCAGGCGGCGGACATTTCTAGGCGGCGGCGACGTAAGCCACGAAGCCGGCGACGAACTTGGCCACTCCGTCGCGCACCGCAGCGTCGGTAATGTCGCCGCTGGCGTCGAACACGGTTCCGGCACGCGAAACCAGCAGGCGCCCGCCGGCCCAGACCTCGGCGCCCAGGGTCTTGAACACCGGCAGCCACGCGGCCTGGGAAAGCACGGTGCCGAAGCCGCCGGGCGAGGCGCCGGCGATGGCGACCCGCTTGCCGCGGAACACGCGCGGCACGTCGGCCGGCGGGCGCGACAGCCAGTCGATGGCGTTCTTCGCCACGCCAGGCACGCTGTTGTTGTACTCGGGGGTCACGAGGAGCAGCCCGTCGGCCGCGGCGATGGCGTCTTTCAGCCGCGCCACCGTCGCCGGTACGCCGTGCGCCGCCTCCTCGTCGCCGTTGTACAGCGGAATCTCCGCGATCGACTCGATGCGCAGCTGCGAGCCTTGCGGCATGGCCGCGGCGGCCGCCCGCAGCAGCGCCGCATTGAACGAGGCGCGGCGCGTGCTGCCCGAAATGCCCACGATGGTGGTCACGAGGTTCCTTCCTTGAGTTGCAAAGCCGTATCGATGAATGCGCGCACGTTCGCGGGCACGAAGCGCTGGCCGGGGTAGACGAAGGACAGCGCACCGCTCGCCCAGCTCCATTTTGGCAGCACCGGCACGAGGCCGGCTTCCCGCGCCAGGTAGTCGATCAGCATGCCGATGCCTTTTCCTTGCACGGCAAACTGACGCAGCGTTTCCAGGTCATCCACCGCGAGCCGAGTTTTGAGCACCACATCGGCGTGCGCTCGGCCGTCGGTGAGCCGCGTCGGCTGGCCCGACCGCTTCGGAAAAACGATGCACTCGTGCGCCTCCAGGTCGCGGGGCGTGTTCGGCGTGCCGTGCTCTTTGAGATACGCGGCGCTCGCCCACAGGCCGCCGCGGTACGCCACGAACCTGCGCGCCACCAGGCTCGAGTCGCGCAGCGCTCCGGCGCGCACGGCGAGGTGCACGCCTTCGGCGAGCAGGTCGACCATCCGGTTCGCGATGATGAGCTCGACTTGGGTACGCGGATAGCGCTCGAGGAAACGTGCGACGAAGCCGGGCAGCAGGCCGTGCGCCACGTCGCCCGGGGCGGTGATGCGCAGCAGGCCGCGCGGCTCCGCCGACAGCGTGATCTCCGCTTCCGCGCTCTCGATTTCGCCCAGCCCTTGCACGCAGCGCTCGAAGTACGCGCGTCCCGCCGGCGTGACGTGGAGCTTGCGCGTGGTGCGCTGGATGAGCGTCACGCCCAGGCGTTTCTCGAGGCGCGCCACCTTGGCGCTCACCGTCGTATTCGGGATGCCGAGCAGCCGCGCCGCGGCGCTGAAGCTGCCGGCCTGCACCACCTTCACGAACACCGCGATGCCGTCGAGGTCCACGCGCCATTATGCAATTGGTTGCACAAAGCTTGCCGTTTGCACCGGCTAATCAGCGAGGGCCGGATTTCCTATAGTGCGGCTGTCCGATTCAACAACGCACTGAAAGGAAACCTTCATGAAACGCCTCCTCCCCGCCGTATCGTTCGCCGTCCTCGCCGTCCCCGCCGCTGCCGCGGGCCTGCCGTACGACCAGAACCTGGTCGACCGTGCCCTGCCGCAAATCGAGCAGCCCGAGCTGCGCACCGAGCGCCAGGAATTCGCCGCCGCCGCGGGCAGCACCCGCTCGGACGTCGAGATCTCGGCGGACAAAGAAGCGGCCAACGTCTCGAACGGCTCCGGCCTGGCGAGCGGGCCGTGGGCGAACGACTACCACTTCATCGCCCCGGCGCAGTAATGGCCGGTTTGCGGGCCGGTGGCGCGCTGCCGCCGGCCCCTGGCCGAAATAGAATCGGCCATGGCGCCCTTTCGCACCCAGCGGCTCATCCGCTTCTCGCATTGCGATCCCGCGGGGATCGTGTTCTTCGTCAATTTCTTCGAGATGATCTCGGGCATCGTGGAGGACTGGTTCCGCGAGGCGGTGCACCTGCCCTTCCAGACCATGCATCTCGAGCGGCGCATCGGCTTTCCGATCGTCAACACCGGCTGCGAGTTCTTCCGCCCCTGCCACCTGGGCGACACGCTGGTGCTTGAGCTCAGCGTGGCGCGCCTGGGACGCAGCTCCATCGAGTTCGACATCCGCGGCCGGGTGGACGAAGAGGAGAAATTTCGCGCGCGCCACAAGGTGGCGCTGGTGTCGCTCGACGGGTTCAAGCCCATGGCCATCCCCGACGACATGCGCGCGAAGATGCTGCCCTACTGCGCCTGATCAGGCGAGGGTGAGGAGATCCGCGACCCGGAGGAATTCGCGCTCGGGTCGCAGCCCGCGCAGCGCCTCCATGTCGCCGTAGCCCCAGGCCACCGCACCGAAGGCCACGCCTTCGGCGCGAGCGGCTTCCAGGTCGGTCGGCTGGTCGCCGATGTAGAGCGCGGACGCCTTTTCGATCTGGCTTTTCCTGAGCACCCGTCGCAGGCGGGCGCGCTTGCCGAAGATCGACACCCCGCATTCCAGATAGCGTACCGCCCGGGCGGCACTGCCCAGCACGTGCAGCACGTTGTCGCGCGAGTTGGAGCTGACCACGCCCAGGGCGACGCCCCTGGCGTGAAGCTCGTGCAGCACGTCCTCGACGCCTTCGAACAGGCGCACGCTCGCGCGATCCTTGCGCATGAGGCCGATGAAGTCGCGGGTGACCGCCGGCAGCTTGCGCGCCGGCATCCCCACCCGCTGCATGAGCTCGCGCGCGCCCAGGCGGCGCAGCGCGGGCACCTCCTGCGGGTCGACGGCGCGAAAGCCGTGCCGCGCCGCGAGCTCGTTGAATACCGACAGGAAGAACGCGAACGAGTCGGCGAGCGTGCCGTCGAAATCGAAAATCGCCAGGCTTACCATCGGCGCCACAGCTTGTGCAGCTCGCTGGACCACAGCACGGCGCTCGCCATCGCGAAGCACACCAGCCACTGGTCCAGGTCGAGCGGCACGGTGCCGAAGGCGACGTTGAGGAAGCCGACGTGGACCACCGCCACCTGCAGCAGGAAGGACAGCGCCACCGCGCCCCACAGCCACGGATTGACGAACAGGTGGTGGAACGCGCTGGCGGCATCCGAGCGGGCGTTGAAGCAGTTGAACAGCTGGGCGAAGACCAGCACGGTGAAGGCCGCGGTGCGCGCGTTGTCGAGGCTGCGCGTGCCCTCGATCAGCCCGCCGGGGAGATAAAGATCGAGGGTGAGCAGCGTCACGACCGCCATCACCAGGCCGACCGCGACCACCCCCGCCCACATGCGCGCGTCGATTACGCGCTGGGTAAGCGGGCGCGGCTTGCGCGCCATCACATCCTCGGTCGCCGGGTCGACGCCCATCGCCAGCGCCGGCCCCGAGTCGGTAACCAGGTTGATCCACAGGATCTGGGTGGCGAGCAGCGGCAGCACCACTGCCTCGCCGCTGCCGCTCAGGCCGATGGTGCCGGCGAGCACCACGCCGAAGAACACGGTCAGCACTTCGCCCATGTTCGAAGACAGCAGATAGCGCAGGAACTTGCGGATGTTGGAGAAAACCGCGCGCCCCTCGCGCACCGCCTCGACGATGGTCGCGAAATTGTCGTCGGCCAGGATCATGCGGGCCGCCTGGCGCGTCACTTCGGTGCCGGTGATACCCATGGCGACGCCGATGTCGGCCGACTTCAGCGCCGGCGCGTCGTTCACGCCGTCACCGGTCATCGCCACGATGTGGCCGTCGGCCTGCAGCGCATCGACGATGCGCAGCTTGTGCACCGGCGCTACGCGCGCATACACCGAGGTGCGGCGCACCGCCTCGGCGAAGCCCGCGGCGTCCAGCTTGTCCAGCTCGGCACCGGAAAGCGCCGGCGCGCCGGGCGGCATGATGCCCAGGTCGGCGGCGATGCGGCTCGCGGTGCGCGGATGGTCGCCGGTGATCATGATCACGCGGATGCCGGCGCGCCGCGCCTCGCGGATGGCGAGCGCCGCTTCCTCGCGCGGCGGGTCGATGATGCCCACCGTGCCGACGAAGATGAGGTCGCGCTCGAGGTCCTCGCCGGCCGGATCCTCGTGCGGGGCGAGCGGGCGGTAGGCCACCGCCAGGGTGCGCAGGGCCTCGCCGGTCATGCGCTCGACGTCCGCCGCGGCGCGTGCGCGCCGCTCGGCAGTGAGCGGAACGACCTCCATGCCCACGCGCACGCGGGTGCAGCGCTCGAGCAGCACGTCGGGCGCGCCCTTGCTGATCAGCACGCGCTCGTCGCCGCGCTCGTGATCGAGCACGACGGTCGACATCATCTTGCGCTCGGAGGTGAACGCGAGCTCGGCGACGCGCTCGAAGCGCCGCCGGCGCCGCTCGGCAATGCCTAGCTTGCGCTCGGCGACGAGGAAGGCCGCCTCGGTGGGGTCGCCCTGGATTTCCCAGCGGCCGCCCTCGGCCTGGCGCAGCTGGGCGTTGCCCGCCAGGCTGCCGCCGCTCAGCACCACGATTTCCTCCGCGCGCAGCGCCGCCTCGTCGGCACCGTCCTCGCGCTCCAGCTCGCCTTCGGGCGCGTAGCCCACCCCGGTCAGGCGCGCGCCGCCCGAGGCGGTCATCACGCGCCGCAGGGTCATCTCGGAGCGCGTCAGCGTGCCTGTCTTGTCCGAGCAGATCACCGAGGCGGAGCCCAGCGTCTCGACCGACGACAGGTTCTTGACGATGGCATTGCGCTTGGCCATGCGCTGCACGCCGAGCGCGAGCACCACCGACAGGATGGCCGGCAAGCCCTCGGGTACCGCCGCCACCGCGAGCGACACCCCGAGCAGCAGCACGGTGATGACGTCGGCCGCGCCGCGGATGTCGGAGATGACAAGCAGGGTCGCCATCACGACCGCGGCGATGACCAGCACCGCGATGCCGAGCATGCGCCCGATGCGCTTCACTTCCTTCTGCAGCGGCGTCGGCTCCTCTTCGGCCGCCTCCAGCATGCCGGCGATCGCGCCCATCTCGGTGTGCATGCCGGTGGCGGTGACCACCGCCCGAGCCGTGCCCTGCGCCACGGCGGTGCCCTTGAACACCATGTTGAGCCGGTCGCCGAGCGCGGCCGGTCCGGGGAGGGTCCCGGGGTTCTTGAGCACCGCCTCGCTCTCGCCGGTCAGCGAGGCTTCCTGCACGCGCAGCGAGGCGGCCTGCACCAGGCGCGCGTCCGCGCCCACGGCGTCGCCCTCGCCCAGCAGCATGAGGTCGCCCCGCACCAGCTCGGCGCTGGGCACGCGCTTCACCTCCCCGTCGCGCACCACGGCGGAGCTCACCATGGTCATGCGGGCGAGCGCCGCCACGGCGCTTTCCGCCTTCGCCTCCTGCACGTAGCCGAGCAGCGCGTTCAGCACCACGATAAGCGCGATGACCAGTGCATCCACCGGCCAGCCGGCGCGCCCCTCTACGACCCAGGCGGCAAGCGAGACGGCGATCGCGCCGAGCAGCAGGTAGATGAGCGGGTCGCGGAACTGGGCGAGGAAGCGCCGCCACACCGGCACCGGCGGCGCCGCGCGCAGCTCGTTCGGCCCGTCCTCGGCCAGGCGGCGGGCCGCTTCCTGCGACGACAGTCCCTGCGCGAGGTCCGTGCCCAGCGCGCGCGCGACTTCCCCCGCATCACGCAGGGAAGGATCGGCAATCATGGGACGAGGAGCAGCTTCCCGGTCGAGGGCTTCGACGGCGGCTCGGTCTCGATGCTGGCGGTGCGGATCGGCTAGCGCCGCTCAGTCCTGCTCCAGGCCGAACTCGCGCACGGTGGCAGCGGTCTGCGCATGCGTCTCGGCCAGGATCTTCGCCAGCTCCTCCGGCGTGGACGACAGCGGAATCGAGCCCGCCTTCTCGATGAGCTGCCGGTAATCCGGTGCTTTCACCGCCTCGGCGACGTGGCGGCTGAGCAGCGCGATCACCGGCTGCGGCGTGCCGGCCCCGGCGCAGATCCCGAGCCAGCCGAAGCGCACGAAAGGCAGGCCCTTTTCGCCCATGGTGGGCACCTCGGGCGCGGCGGCGAGGCGCTCCGGGCTGGTGACGGCGAGCATCCTCAGCTTGCCGGTCTGGTGGTGCGGCATCACCGACAGCGTGGGCGAGACGAAAAGATGCACGCGCCCGGCCAGCAGATCCGGCATCATCTGCGCGGCGCCCTTGTAGGCGACGCCCGTGAGCTGGATGCCGGTGAGCTTGCCCAGCTCGAGGGCCAGGATCTCCTGCGCCGAGCCGCGGCCCACCGACCCGTAATAGAGCTTCCCGGGGTTCTGCCGGGCGTAGGCCAGGAACTCTTCCCAGGTTTTCACCGGCAGCTCGCTGGTCAGGGCAACGCCGTAGTAGTAGCGCGAGATCTGGCTGATGGGCGCGAGGTCGCTCAACGTGTAGGCGGCTTTCCTGTGCAGCGCGAGGTTGATCGACTCGAAGTGCGTGCACAGCAGCAGGTTGTAGCCGTCGCGCGGCCGCGACAGCACGTCCTGCGTGGCGATCTGGCCGGAGGCGCCGGTCTTGTTCTCCACCACTACGCGCTGGCCGAGCGAGGCGCCGAGCTTGTCGGCGATGGCCCGCGCCGGCAGGTCGGTCGGTCCGCCGGCGCTGAACCCCACCACCAGCCGGATCGCTTTATCCGGGTAAGTCCCCTGGGCCTGCGCCGCGCCGCCGGCCAGTCCCGCTAGCGCTGCCGCGAGCAGCCATGCTGTCGAGCGAAACATTTCCATCCTCCCGAGTAAGTGCCGCATATTCTATGGCTTCGAGGAGCACATGCCATGAAGCGCAGCATCGACCGCATCCGCACGACGCACACGGGCAGCATGCCCCGGCCCCGGGAGATCTTCGAGCTCATGCGAGCGCGGGCCGACGGCGCCCCGGTGGACTCGAAAGCCTTCGAAAGCCTGCTGAAGGCCCATGTCGCGCAGATCGTGCGCCGGCAGGTGGAGGCCGGCATCGACGTGGTGAACGACGGGGAATGCAGCAAGGTGAGCTTCAACAACTATGTCGCCGAGCGCCTGGCGGGCTTCGAGGGGCGGCTGCCCCCCGGCGGCCTGGGCGCTCCTACCGGTCCCATCGGCATCGGCGGGCGCGACTACCTCCAGTTCCGCGACTATTACGAGAACGTGCTCAAGCACAATCCGTTCGCCGGCGTCATCCGCGTCCCGCCGCAGGTCTGCGTGGGACCGATCGCCTACGCCGGCCAGGCCCAGGTGCAGCGCGACATCGACAATCTCAAGGCGGCGATGGCCGCGGCCGGCGCCGACGAAGGCTTCCTCCCCGCCATCTCGCCGCTGCCCATGATGAAAAACGAGTACTACGCGAGCGAGGAGGAGTTCGCGCTCGCCCACGCCGAGGCGATGCGCGAGGAATACCGCGCGATCCTCGACGCCGGCCTGCTGCTGCAGATCGACGACCCGCGCATGGTGAGCACCTGGGACGGGATGAACGAGGCAAGCCTGGCCGACTACCGCAAGTGGATGGAAAAGCGCGTCGAGCTCATCAACCACGCGCTGCGCGGCTTGCCCGCCGAGCGCATCCGCTACCACACCTGCTACGGCGTCAACTTCGGCCCGCGCCTGTCCGACCTGCAGCTCGAGGACGTGATCGACATCCTGTTTCGCATCAATGCGGGCGCCTACTCCTTCGAGGCCGCCAACCCGCGCCACGAGCACGAATGGCGCCTGCCGCAGCGCATGCGCATCCCGGAGGGGAAGCTCCTCATCCCCGGCATCGTCACGCATTCGAACGTGATGGTGGAGCATCCGCAGGCCATCGCCGACCGCATCGAGCGCTGGGCGCAAGCCGCCGGGCGCGAGAACATCCTGGTAGGCAACGACTGCGGCTTCCAGTCCACCGCCGGCAACACCGAGATCCCGATCAGCGTGGCCTGGGCGAAGCTCGCCGCGCTCGGCGAGGGCGCGCGCATCGCCTCCGAGCGACTGTGGCGCGCCTAGGCGCGCGGCCGAAGCGGTAGCGGATCGACCAGCGTCACCAGGTGGTACTCGCCGGTCGAGTCGAACACCTGGAGGCTGCGCAGGGCATCGACGCTGTCATCGACGTTGATGGCGCGCGGATGAGAGATGCTGTGTTCGAGATCCGCGGCAATGAGCGCGAGCACATCCCGGCTTGCGTCGTATGAAAGCCCGGTGAGTACCGCGCGCCGCGCCTGGGGTCGGCTACCGAGCGCCGGCCCGACGATTTCGACGTCGATGTGCTGCGCGTTCAGGGCGGCGCATACCCGGTCGACCAAAGGCTGCCATTGGCTGCGTTGCACTTTATGGAGCATGCCTTACCCAAGCAAGAATTCCTCCTGCCGCCGCTCATGCGCTGCCTTTTTGCAGGGTGGCGCGGACCTGCGTCTGCTTGCCCTCGCGCAGCACGGTGAGCGTCACGGTCTGGCCGACGCTCTTCTTGTCAAGGCGCGCGACCAGCTCGGCGACCGTATCGACCTCTTCGCCGTCCACCGCAAGGATCATGTCGCCGGGCACGATGCCGCCGCCGCGCTCGATCTTCGCCGCGCGCAGCCCCGCCTGCGCCGCGGCCGAGCCGGGCTCCACGCCGGCGATGGCCACGCCCTTGACGCCCAGGCGCTTCTGCAGCATCTCGTTCAGCGCCTGGTCGATCTGGATGCCCAGGACCGGACGCGTGTAGCTGCCGCGGGCGACGAGCTGCGGCACGACGCGATTCACCGTGTCGACCGGCACGGCAAAGCCCACGCCGGCGTACGCGCCCGACGGGCTGAAGATGGCGGTGTTGATGCCGATCAAGCGGCCGGCCGAATCGAGCAGCGGTCCGCCGGAGTTGCCGGGGTTGATCGCCGCATCCGTCTGGATGAGCTCCTGGATCGCCGCGCTGCCGTCCTCCGCGGGCAGCGTGCGGTTGAGCGCCGAGACAACCCCGGTGGTCAGCGACCAGTCCAGGCCGAACGGATTGCCGATGGCAAACACCTTCTGCCCCACCTTGAGGTCGGCGCTGGTGCCGATGGGCAGCGGCGCCGGCTGGCGCTCGGGCACGCGAATGCGCAGCACCGCGATGTCGTGCGCCGGGCTCGCCCCGACCAGCGCAGCGCCGTAGTCGCGCCCATCGTTGAGGCGCACGCGCGCCTCGGCTGCGCCGGCGACCACATGGTGGTTCGTCACGACGTGGCCTTCCTTGTCCCACACGAAGCCCGAGCCAGTGCCGCGCGGCATGCGAAACACGTTGCGCGACCACGGATCGAGCACGCGCTGCGTGGTGGTGATGAACACCACCGCGTCCTTCGAGCGCTCGAAAAGCTCGATGGTGGCTTTCTCGTCGCCGGCGAGGTCGCCGCGGGCGGCCACCACGCGCGGCTCGGGGACGACCGGCGGCTCGTCGCGGCCGCAGCCGCCGAGCACGAGCGCGGCGGCGGCCAGGCCAAGCCAGCGGACCGGCGCCCGGACGATCATGCAGATTGTTCTGCGAGCGGCGCGCTGCTCAGCGCCGGGGCGCGCGGCAGTCCGGTCACCTCGAGGATCTCGTCTTCGTTCAGCGTCTCGCGCACGAGCAGCGCCTGCACCAGCGCATCCAGCGCCTTGCGCTGCTCGTGCAGCAGGCGCCGCGCCTCGTCGTGGCAGTCGCGGATGATGCGCTGCACTTCGGCGTCGATGATGCGCGCGGTCTCCTCGCTGAAGGGCTTGTCGGCGCCGTAGCCCGGCGCGCCGCGCAGGTAGGGGTTGTCGCGCGGGGCAAGCTGCACCATGCCGAGCTCGTCGCTCATTCCCCAGCGCGTGACCATGTTGCGCGCGAGCTGCGTCGCCTGCTCGATGTCGCCCTCGGCGCCGGTGGTGCGCGTGCCGTAGACCACCTCCTCGGCGGCGCGCCCGCCGAGCATGCCGACGATGCGCGCGCGCAGGTACGCTTCCGGATAGTTGTAGCGGTCGCTTTCGGGCCGCTGGTAGGTGACCCCGAGCGCCTGGCCGCGCGGCACGATGGAGACGCGGTGCACCGGGTCCGCGCCGGGCACGACCAGGCCGAGGATGGCGTGGCCGCTCTCGTGGTAGGCGATGCGCTCGCGGTCCTCGCGCGACAGGAGCAGCGGCCGCTCGGGCCCCAGCACGATTTTCTCCAGCGCATCGAGAAAATCCTGCTGGCGCACCTCGGACTCGTCGCGCCGCGCCGCCAGCAGCGCCGCCTCGTTGGCCAGGTTCTTCAGGTCGGCGCCCGAGAACCCGGGGGTGGCGGCGGCGAGCTCGGCGAGCTTCACGTCCTTCGCCAGCGGCACCTTGCGCGTATGCACCCCCAGGATTGCCTCGCGGCCGGCCTTGTCGGGGAGGTTCACCACCACGCGCCGGTCGAAGCGTCCGGGGCGCAGCAGCGCCCGGTCGAGGATGTCGGGCTGGTTCGTCGCGGCCAGCACGATGATGCCTTCGCGGCCCGTAAAGCCGTCCATCTCGGTGAGGATCTGCTGCAGCGTCTGCTCCTGCTCGCTCGCGCCGCCGATGGCCATCTGGCCGCGCGCGCGGCCGATGGCGTCGATCTCGTCGATGAAGATTATGGCCGGCGCATGCTCGCGCGCCTGCTTGAAAAGATCGCGCACGCGCGCCGCGCCCACGCCCACGATCATCTCCACGAACTCCGCCGCGCTCATGGAGAAGAACGGCACGCCCGCCTCGCCCGCGACCGCCTTGGCGAGCAGCGTCTTGCCGGTGCCGGGCGCGCCCACCAGCAGCACGCCCTTGGGAGCGGTGCCGCCCAGGCGCGTGTACTTGTCGGGCGTCCTGAGGAAGTCGACGATCTCGACCAGCTCGTTCTCCGCCTCGTCGATCCCGGCCACGTCGTCGAAGGTGATCCGGGTGTCGGCCGCCTGGTCGTAGCGGCGCGCCTTGCTCTTGCCGATGCCCATCATGCCGCCCATGCCCAGCCCGCCGCCCTGGCGCATGCGGCGCCACAGCCAGATATAGAAGCCGATGATGAGAATCGCCGGGCCGAAGCCGAACAGCAGCGTCGCCCAGGGACTGCCCTCGCGGATCGGCTCCGCGCTGATCTCGACGTCATGCTCGATCAGGAATTCCTCGAGCCCCGGATCGACGAACGCGGGCAGCTCCGTGGTGAAGGTGTCCCCGGTGCGCGGCTGCTGCGTCCGCCCCCGGGCGCTCGGCGCGCCTTTGCCGGCCTGCTCCTGCGGCGGCCACGTCACCGCGCTTTGGAAGCGGCCTTCGATGCTCGTGCCCTGGCTGTAGATCGCGGCGACATTGCCCTTGGCCACCTCCTCTTTGAACACCGTATAGGGCACGCTGATCGGCGCGTCGCCGCCCGGGAAAAGCGAGCGCACCAGCAGGTAGTTGAGAAGCAGCATGGCGAGGAAGATCAGCCACGCACGGCGCGGCGGGAGGGCCGTCTGCCCGGTGCCTGCGGCGGGCGGCGAGGGCTGGGGCGCGCCTCTCATGACTCTCGCGAAAGCAATAAGCCGGCCTGCGGCGCCGAACATCGACGCAGGGCTTCGCGCAACAGCGACACGCGAATCACGGATGCGGCGATGGGCGTGCGGCGCGGCGCAGTGGCAGCATGCGGCTCACCATGAACCCTGCCCGCCGCGTTCTCTACTTCGCCGTTTTCCTCGCCGGCTGCCTGCTGCTGCAAAGCGTGCTGGCGCGGGATGTGCCTTTCGTACCCACGCCCGAGGCGGTGGTGGACGAGATGTTGCAGCTCGCGAAGGTCGGCCCCACGGACGTGGTCTACGACCTGGGCTCGGGCGACGGGCGCATCGTCATCACGGCGGCACGGAAGCACGGCGCGCGCAGCGTCGGCATCGACATCGACCCCAAGCGCATCGAGGAGGCGCAGGAAAACGCGCGCAAGGCGGGCGTCGCCGACCGGGTGGAGTTTCGCCAGGGCGATCTATTCAAGGCCGATATCAGCGACGCCACCGTGGTGACGCTGTACCTGCTGTCCAGCGTCAACCTGCAGCTGCGCCCCAAGCTGCTGGCGGAGCTCAAGCCCGGAACGCGCGTCGTCTCGCATGCCTTCCAGATGGGCGACTGGAAACCGGTCGAGACCCGCAAGGTCGGCGCCACGACCGTGTACTACTGGGTGGTGCCCGAGCGGCTCTCGCGTCAGTGATCAGGCATTCTGGATCACTACCGCGCGCGAGTTGAGGTAGGTCTCGAGCGCTTCCGGGCCGCCTTCGGAGCCGTAGCCCGAGTCCTTGACGCCGCCGAAGGGCATCTCGGCCGAGGGCATCGCGGGCATGTTCATCCACAGCATCCCGACTTCCAGCTTGCGCGCGAGCAGGTCCGAGTTCCTGAGCGACCGGGTGAAGGCATAGCCCGCGAGGCCGTACGGCAGGCGGTTCGACTCGGCGATCGCCTCTTCCAGCGTGTCGAACGGCCGGATCGCGGCCATCGGGCCGAAGGGTTCGTCGTTGAAGACCTTCGCCTCCCTCGGCACGTCGGCGAGGATGGTCGGCTGCCAGAAGTTGCCGGCGCTGCCGATGCGGCTGCCGCCGGTCAGCAGCTTCGCGCCCTTCTTCACGGCGTCCTCGGTAAACGCGGTCATGGCGTCGATGCGCCTCGGGTTGGCGAGCGGGCCCATCTGCGTGCCTTCGGCGAGCCCGTCGCCGACCTTCAGGCCCTTGGCGTGGTCGGTGAGCGCCTGCGCGAAATCGCCGGCGATCGACTTGTGCACCAGGAAGCGCGTGGGCGAGATGCACACTTGCCCGGCGTTGCGGAACTTCGCCGCCCCCGCCGCCTTGACCGCGAGCGCGATGTCCGCGTCCTCGCACACGATGACCGGCGCGTGGCCGCCCAGCTCCATGGTGACGCGCTTCATGTGCTGGCCGGCGAGCGCGGCGAGCTGCTTGCCCACCGGAATCGAGCCGGTGAAGGTAACATTGCGGATCACCGGGTGCGGGATAAGGTAGGCCGAGATCTCCGCGGGCGTGCCGTACACGAGCTGCAGCACGCCGGGCGGGATGCCGGCGTCGGCGAAGGCTTTCACCAGCGCCGCCGGCGCGGCGGGCGTCTCCTCGGGCGCCTTGACGAGGATCGAGCAGCCCGCGGCGAGCGCGGCGCCGACCTTGCGCACCACCTGGTTGATCGGGAAATTCCACGGCGTGAACGCCGCGACCGGGCCGACGGGATCCTTGATCACCATCTGGCGCACCGAGACGCTAAGGCGCGAGGGCACCAGGCGTCCGTAGACGCGGAAGCCCTCCTCGGCGAACCATTCGATGATGTCCGCGGCGGCCAAAGTCTCGGCTCTCGCCTCTGCGAGCGGCTTGCCCTGCTCCTGCGTGAGCAGCGGCGCGATCTCGCCCGCACGCTCGCGCATCAGCGCGGCGGCCTTGCGCATGATCTTGCTGCGCTCGGCGGGCACCATGTCGCGCCAGACCTCGAAGCCCTTGCGCGCCGCCTCGAGCGCGCGGTCGAGGTCGGGCCGGCCGGCATGCGCGACGCGCCCGATCTCCTTGCCGGTCGACGGGTTCACCACCGGCAGCGTTTTGCCCTCGGCGGGCGCCTGCCATTTGCCGTCGATGAAGAGCTGCGTGTCGATGTATCCCATGACGAACCTCGAGCGTTGGCGAAGGAAAGAGCGCGATGTTAACGCTATCGGGTGACGTGTGTGCTCATGGCTTCCAGCGCGCGGCGTCCGTCGCTGCGCGTGACTTCCGTGCGGATCACCGACACGCGCCGTCCCTGGTGCACGACGCTCGCCTGCGCCCGCAGCGCGGCCCCCTCGCCCGGGCGGAGGAAGGCGGCCGCCACCGCGCTCAGCATCCAGGTTCCCGGCAGCGCGGCCGCCGCGGTGGCCGCCGCCAGGCCGAGCAGGATGCCGCCCTGCACGAACCCCACGCGGTTGCCGACATGCGGCCCGTTCGGCATCACGCACGCGGCGCCGCCGGGCGCCGCTTCGGGCAGGAAGCCCCAGAAGTGGCGCATGAACGGCTGCGCCGTCCGTGCCGCGCGCTCGAGCGCCTCGTCGGCGTGCCGCAGGATGCGCAGCTCGTCCGGCGCCAGATCCCGCTCGGCGAGAACCGGCGGCTCGGCATCGCCGCGCTTGCGCAGCGGAACCGGATGCAATTCCACCCCGGGCGGCGGCTGCAGCACCATGAAGGCGCCGCTGCCGTAGCCGATCTCCCCACCGGCGTCCTCCAGCAGCACGCGGGCGCGGCCGATGCGGCCTTCACCCTCGCCCACGAACCCGTGGGCGCGCGATGCCGCGCTGACCCTCCCGGCGCGCGGGGCGGCAGCAAGCTCGAGGCTCATGGACACCGTGGCGAGGCGCGTCGCCGGATCGAGATCGGCCCGCACCGCGGTGCCGAGCGCGAAATCCGCCGCCACCGCGAGCGAGCCGATGTCGCCCGCATCCTCTTCCCCGGCCTCGTACGACAGGCGCGTGCCGTCGCTCGCCACGCGATCGAACGACAGGTCGATGAAGTTGCCGGGAAAGTGATAGCCCGGCGTGCGGTTGAGGGCGATGGCGCGCAGCACGCGCCGACGTATGCGTTCCTCCAGGTGCATGTCTCTGCTCATCTGGCGACGCGAATAGCCTTATACTATCGCGCGATGGACCGTGCCATCCTGCTACTTCTTCTTGTCGCCGGCAGCGCCGCCGGGCATCCCGGCCATGGCGCGCCGCAAATGCACTTTCATGGGATCGGCTGGGATCACATTCTCCTGGCCATAGCGGGCCTCGGAATCGCCGCGCTCGCCGCCTGGCGCATGAAGTAGCTCGCCAGGTCGCTGAGCCACAATGCAAGACCAGGCGACCAAGCACGAGCTCGCGGCCCGCGAAGACGACAGGCGGTTCCACCATCTGTTCGATCGCGCCGGCATAGGCGTCGCCCAGATCGATACCGCCGGCCGCTATCTGCTCATCAACGAACGGTACTGCGAGCTGCTCGGCCGCACGAAAGCCCAGCTGCTCGCCGGCCGGATGCAGGACTTCACCCATGCAGACGACCTTCCCGCGAGCCTCGACGCGTTCATCCGCGTGATCGAGACCGGGGCGCCTGCGATCGTCGAGCATCGTCACGTGCGCAGCGACGGCTCGCAAGTATGGATCAGCAACAACGTTTCGCTCGCGCGCGAGGAGAAAGGCGAGGCGCCGTACGTGCTCATCCTGGCGCAGGACATCGCAGCCCTGAAGCAGACCGAGCACGCACTTGTGCGAGCGCAGTCCGACCTGCGGCTGCTCCTCGACGCCGCGGCGGACGGCATCTACTGCGTCGACCGGGACGGCAAGGCTACGCTGTGCAACGCGGCGTCCCTGCGCATGCTCGGCTTCGAGCGCGAGGACGACGTGCTCGGAAAGGACATCCACGACCTTATTCACCGCTCGCTTCCGGAGGGGTTCTCGCATTCGCGGGAGGATTGTCCGGTGCTCAAGACAGCGCGTATCGGCACGCACGCGCACGTGACCGACGAGCATTACCTGCGCCGCGACGGCCGAGGCCTTCCCATCGAGTACTGGGTGCGGCCGATCGTGCGCGAAGGGCAGATCCAGGGCGCGGTGTGCACCTTCGTCGACGCGACCGGCCACCAGCAATCGCAGGCGCGGCAACAGCTGATGAACCGCGAGATGGCGCACCGGATGAAGAACACGCTGGCCATGGTGCAGGCGATCGTGGGCCAGACGCTGCGCCGTGCGCGCAATTCCCAGGAGGCCGTGCATTCCATCAATCAGCGCCTCGCGGCGCTCGGCCACGCGCATACCGCCCTCACGCGCACTCGCTGGGGCAACGCTTCGATCATGGAGGTGATCGAGGGCGCGACCGCCGCCCACGCCGAGGCGGCGCGAGTGCGCACCAACGGGCCGAAGATGGACCTCGGCGCCAAGGCCGTGCTGGCGATCACGCTCGCGCTGCACGAGCTTTGCACCAACGCGGCCAAGTACGGCGCGCTTTCCAACGACAAAGGCTTCGTGACCATCGACTGGTCCGTCACGGGCGGCGCCGCGGACGCGCGTTTCCGGCTGAGCTGGACGGAGCGGCGAGGGCCGCCGGTGTCGCCCCCCCAGCAGAAGGGCTTCGGCTCGAGGCTCATTGCGGACAGCGTCGGCGCCGACCTGAAGGGCGAAGCGAAGCTAGTCTTCGACCCGGACGGCGTGTGCTGGACGCTGGACGCGCCCCTCACGGCCGTCACTCAAGCTTTCTAGCCCGTCGCGCAGCCAGCCGCACCAGCTTTCCAGTCCCTCCCCGGTCTTCGCGGAAACCTGGAGCACCGCGACGCCGGGATTGACCGCCCGCGCGCACTCGACGGCGCGCGCGACGCGAAAATCGACGTGCGGCAGCAGATCGATCTTGTTGATCAGGACGAGATCGGCCGCGCGGAACATGTGCGGGTACTTGAGCGGCTTGTCGTCGCCCTCCGCAACCGAAAGCACCACCGCGCGGCGGCGCTCGCCGAGGTGGAACAGCGCCGGGCAGACGAGGTTGCCGACGTTCTCGATCACCACCGTGCTGCCCGCCCTGGGCGCAAGCTCGGCAAGGCCGCGGCCGACCATCGCGGCGTCGAGGTGGCAGCCGGTGCCGGTATTCACCTGGACGACCGCCGCCCCGGCCGCGCGCACGCGTTCGGCGTCATGGGACGTGGCCTGGTCGCCCTCGATGATGCAGAGCGAGCCGGCGCCCAGGTGCCGGAGGGTGCGCTCGAGTAGGCTGGTCTTGCCGCAGCCCGGCGCCCCCATGAGATTGATGGCGAGCACGCCGCGCTCGGCAAGCCAGGCGGTGTTCGCTTCGGCGAGAGCATCGTTTTTCGCCAGGACGCGCGCCTCGAGCTCGACGTGACCATGGTCATGGCGATGATGATGATGCTCATCGGCGTGTGCATGGCTGTGCCGCGTGCCGTCCGCGTGCACGTGCTCGTGGTGGTCGTCGCAGCCGCAGATGGCGCACATGTCAGTCCTCCAGATCGATTGATTTGACGTTCAGTTCCTCGCCGGCCGTTTCCCGGATGTCGAGCACCGCGCGCGCGGCGGCGGTGCCTTCGGCGGCGAGATCGAAGCAGAATTCCACCGCGTGCGGCATGACGCCGGAAAGCTTGCCGATCTCCAGCGTCACGCGCCGCACGCGCCGAC